>CALMFQ010000378.1 GCA_937863215.1 uncultured Pseudomonadota bacterium | reverse complement strand
GCAGGCGGAAGACCTTGCCCGACTGGGTTTCGTCCGGAATCTTGATCTTGGCCACACCATCCAGCGTCGGAATCTCGATTTCACCGCCCAGTGCCGCAGTGGCAAAGCTGATCGGCATTTCGCACAGCAGATCGTTGCCTTCGCGCGCGAACACCGAATGTGGCTTGATGTGTGCCTGGATATACAGATCGCCGCTCGGCCCGCCGTTCTGCCCCGGCTCACCTTCGCCTGACAAACGGATGCGATCGCCTTCGTCGATACCGGCCGGAATTTTCACCGATAGCGTCTTGTGCGATTTGATCCGCCCCACGCCATGACAGCTGCGGCACGGATCGGGGATCACCTTGCCGGTGCCATGGCAGTTCGGGCAAGTCTGCTGGATCGAAAAGAAGCCCTGCTGCATCCGCACCTGACCGTGGCCACCGCAGGTGGAACATGTCTGCGCACTGGTACCGGGTTTGGCACCGCTGCCGTGACAGGTTTCGCATTCGTCCATGGTCGGGATGCGAATCTGCTTTTCGCAACCGTGCGCCGCTTCTTCCAGCGTGATTTCCAGGTTGTAACGCAGATCGGCGCCGCGATAGACGTTGGAACGGCCGCCGCGACCACCGCCGCCACCGAAGATATCGCCGAAGATATCGCCGAACGCATCGGCAAAGCCGCCGAAACCGCCCGCGCCGCCATGGAAGCCACCGCCACCGGCCTGCGGATCGACGCCGGCATGGCCAAACTGATCGTAAGCCGAACGCTTCTGCGCATCGGACAGGATTTCGTAGGCCTCTTTCGCCTCTTTGAATTTTTCTTCGGCCTGCTTGTTATCCGGATTGCGGTCCGGGTGGTATTTCATCGCCAGCTTGCGATACGCCTTCTTGATTTCGTCGTCGGACGCATCGCGATTGACGCCAAGCACTTCGTAAAAATCTTTTTTTGCCATGTCTGTGGCCATTTCTGCAAATGTGACAGAGAACAAACGGCCGAGCAGGCGTCAGCTTCGACACCCGGCCCGGCCGGTCAATCGCTCATCGGGATGACCGATTAACCTTTTTTCACCTCTTCATATTCGGCATCGACCACGTCGTCGTCACCTTTGCCGCCAGCGGTCTGAGCCCCCGGCTGAGCGCCGCCTTCCGGCTGTTGCTGGGCATACATCTGCTCGGCCAGCTTGTGTGCCGCTTCGGCCAGCGCCTGGGTCTTGGCTTCGATCTCTTCCTTGTTATCGGATTTGACCACGCCTTCGGCATCTTTCAGCGCCGCTTCGATTTTTGCCTTGTCATCGGCAGAAATCTTGTCACCGAATTCCTTCAGCGACTTCTGCACCGAGTGGATCATGTTGTCGCAGCCGTTGCGCGCCTGCACCAGCTCATGCAGCTTCTTGTCTTCATCTGCATGTGCTTCGGCATCTTTCACCATTTTCTGGATTTCTTCTTCCGACAGACCGGAGTTGGCCTTGATGGTGATCTTGTTTTCCTTGCCGGTGGCCTTGTCTTTCGCCGATACGTGCAGAATGCCGTTGGCGTCGATATCGAAGGTCACTTCGATCTGCGGCATGCCGCGCGGTGCCGGCGGAATGTCCGACAGGTTGAACTGGCCCAGCGACTTGTTGGCGTGCGCCACTTCGCGCTCACCCTGCAGCACGTGAATGGTCACCGCAGTCTGGTTGTCGTCGGCAGTCGAGAACACTTGCGAAGCCTTGGTCGGCACGGTGGTGTTCTTCTGGATCAGCTTGGTCATCACGCCGCCCATGGTTTCGATACCCAGCGACAGCGGGGTCACGTCCAGCAGCAGCACGTCTTTCACGTCACCTTTCAGCACGCCGCCCTGAATCGCTGCGCCCACGGCCACGGCTTCATCCGGGTTCACGTCGCGACGCGGCTCTTTGCCAAAGAACTCTTTAACCTTGTCCTGTACTTTCGGCATACGGGTCTGGCCACCGACCAGGATCACATCGTCGATTTCGCTGACTTTGACACCGGCGTCCTTGATCGCCACGCGGCACGGCTCAATGGTGCGCTCAATCAGGTCGTCCACCAGCGATTCGAACTTGGCGCGAGTAATTTTCACTGCCATGTGTTTCGGGCCGCTCGCATCTGCGGTGATGTACGGCAGATTGACTTCGGTCTGCTGGCTCGACGACAGTTCGATCTTGGCTTTTTCAGCCGCTTCTTTCAAACGCTGCAGCGCCAGCACATCGCTCTTCAGATCGATGCCGCTGTCTTTCTTGAACTCGCTGATCAGGTAATCGATCACACGCTGGTCAAAGTCTTCACCACCAAGGAAGGTATCACCGTTGGTCGACAGCACTTCGAACTGGTGTTCGCCATCCAGTTCGGCGATCTCGATGATCGAGATATCGAACGTACCGCCACCCAGATCGAACACGGCAATCTTGCGATCGCCTTCTTTCTTGTCCATGCCGAATGCCAATGCCGCAGCAGTCGGTTCGTTGATGATGCGTTTTACTTCCAGGCCGGCGATACGCCCGGCATCTTTGGTAGCCTGACGCTGGCTGTCGTTGAAGTAAGCCGGAACGGTGATCACCGCTTCGGTCACTTCTTCGCCCAGATAGTCTTCGGCGGTTTTCTTCATTTTGCGCAGCACTTCGGCCGACACCTGCGGCGGTGCCAGCTTCTTGTCGCGAGCGCCAACCCAGGCATCGCCGTTGTCGGCCTTGACGATCTGGTAAGGCATCAGGTCGATATCCTTCTGCACTTCCTTTTCTTCAAAACGACGGCCGATCAGGCGCTTGACCGCAAACAGCGTGTTTTTCGGATTGGTCACTGCCTGACGCTTGGCCGGTGCACCAACCAGCACTTCGCCATCTTCCTGATAAGCGATGATCGACGGTGTGGTACGCGTACCTTCCGAGTTCTCGATCACTTTCGGCTGGCCGTTTTCCATTACGGCAACGCACGAGTTGGTAGTGCCGAGGTCGATACCAATGATTTTGCCCATAATCTGTTCCCTTTTCCCTGAGTCAGCCCGATGCCGGGCCGGCTGTAATTTTCTGAAATAACCTTGATCGTGAAGTGGGGGCCTGATTTTTGCTTTTCAAGCCCTGCAGCGAATCAAATCAATCTTTTGCCTTGGCAACCACCACCATGGCCGGGCGAATCACCCGATCTGCCAACTGGTAGCCCTTCTGCATTACGTTGACGACAGTATTCGGCTCAGCATCGGCCGGCACCATACTGATGGCCTGATGCTTGTACGGATCGAGTTTTTCGCCCAGCGGGTTGATTTTGACCAGCTGGAATTTGTCGAACACGCCGACCAGCTGTTTCAGCGTCAGATCGACGCCGGCCTGAATGCTCTCGATCGAACTGGTGTCCTTCAATGCCATTTCCAGGCTGTCCTTGACCGCCAGCAGTTCGGTAGCGAATTTGGTAACGGCGTATTTCTGCGCCGACTGCACTTCTTCTGCCGAGCGCCGGCGAATATTCTCGGTTTCGGCCTTGGCGCGCAGCCAGGCATCGTGATGTTCGGCTGCCTGCAATTCCGCCTGTTTCAGCGCATCTTCCAGACTCGGCATGGTGTCGACCGAGGACGTTTCCGGTGCGGCAAGGTCCGCAGCGGCAGCCTGATCCAGCGAAGTATTCGGATTTTCGGGAGTTGCGTTCATATTGAGCCTCGTAGCGACTACATACAGTTGTTATTCCGGTTTGCGATAAATTTGGCCGGAAAGCCGATAATTCAAGAGGCTTTTTGCTCCTGCCATCGATTTCATCAAACAGCAACCACGAGCACCTTGATTTTGCTGGACAAAACTATTGCTGCATTGCACACATAACTTTATAATCCCGCCACCAAAGCTTAGGTCATGTGCGCACTCACCCAGCAAAAACAGGTGATTGTGCCCTCCCGCCGGATCAACCACACCGGCCCGCCAGGCTTGCCAGATCCGATCTCTGGCACATCCCGCGATGCTGTAGGCGGCCGATCACCGCAGACTGCGACATGCAGCGCATCGAACGAAATTGGCGAAATTTCGCCAGTGGCTACCACTTAAATTCTCTACTTGGGGATATCGAATGACTACTCGTGAACAACGAATTGCCGAGATTCAAAAAGACTGGGACACCAATCCGCGCTGGAAAGGTATCAAGCGTGGTTACACTGCTGCTGACGTAGAACGTCTGCGTGGCTCGGTTCAGGTTGAATACACCCTGGCCAAGAATGGCGCTGCAAAACTGTGGGATCGCCTGCACACCCAACCGTACGTTAACTGCCTGGGCGCGCTGACTGGCGGCCAAGCAATGCAACAGGTTAAAGCCGGTATCCAGGCAATCTACCTGTCGGGCTGGCAAGTTGCTGCCGACAACAACGAATACTCGGCAATGTTCCCGGATCAGTCGCTGTACCCGGTTGACTCGGTGCCGAAAGTTGTCGAGCGCATCAACAATGCCTTCACTCGCGCCGACGAAATTCAGCACTCCAAAGGCGTTGAAAAGGGCGACAAAGGCTACACCGACTACTTCGCTCCGATCGTTGCCGATGCAGAAGCCGGTTTCGGCGGCGTTCTGAATGCCTACGAACTGATGAAAGCCATGATCCGCGCCGGTGCGGGTGGCGTTCACTTCGAAGACCAACTGGCTTCGGTGAAAAAATGTGGCCACATGGGCGGTAAAGTTCTGGTTCCGACTCAAGAAGCGGTTCAGAAACTGATCGCAGCACGTATGGCTGCCGACGTTTACGGCGTTCCGACTCTGGTTATCGCTCGTACCGATGCTGAAGCAGCCGATCTGCTGACCAGCGACTACGACGAAAACGACAAGCCGTTCCTGACTGGCGAACGTACCGCTGAAGGTTTCTACAAAACCCGCAAAGGTATCGACCAGGCAATCAGCCGCGCAATCGCCTACGCTGACTACGCTGACCTGGTATGGTGTGAAACCGGTACTCCGGATCTGGAATTCGCGAAGAAATTTGCTGAAGCCGTTCACGCTAAACACCCGGGCAAAATGCTGGCTTACAACTGCTCGCCGTCGTTCAACTGGAAGAAAAACCTGGACGATGCAACCATCGCCAAATTCCAGCGCGAACTGGGCGCAATGGGCTACAAATACCAGTTCATCACTTTGGCTGGTATCCACAACATGTGGTACAACATGTTCGATCTGGCGCAAGACTACGTGGCTCGCGGCATGTCGGCCTACGTTGAGAAGGTTCAGGAGCCGGAATTCGCAGCACGCGACCGCGGTTACACCTTCGTATCGCACCAGCAAGAAGTGGGCACTGGCTACTTCGACGAGATCACCACTGTGATCCAGGGCGGCAAGTCGAGCGTTACCGCTCTGACCGGTTCGACCGAAGAAGAGCAGTTCCACTAAGCTTTTAGTGGCAAAAACGCCGCGCCAGGACTCGTGCAAACGACGCTCCCGCGCGGCGTTTTTATTCGTGGCACGCCGAAGCGGCCACCGCCAAGATTAATCCCCCATATTAGGAATTAGGGACTCAACATGACCTACTCCGCAGGTATTGAAGTTCTGGGTAAAGTTACCCCGGAATACGCACAAATCCTGACCCCCGAGGCACTGGATTTCGTCGCCAAAATCGCGCGCAAATTCGAACCGCGCCGCAAAGAGCTGATGGCTGCACGCGTGGCACGCCAAGCCGAACTGGATGCCGGCCAACTGCCGGATTTCCTGCCGCAGACCAAAGCTGTTCGCGAAGGCGACTGGAAAATTGCTCCGCTGCCGCAAGACCTGCTGGATCGCCGCACCGAAATTACCGGTCCGGTAGAACGCAAGATGATGATCAACGCGCTGAACTCGGGTGCGAAGAGCTTCATGGCTGATTTCGAAGATTCGAACTGCCCGACCTGGGAAAACCAGATCGAAGGCCAGATCAATGTATTCGATGCCTATCGCCGCCAGATTGACTACACCTCGCCGGAAGGCAAAGAATACAAGCTGAACGACGAAATCGCGACGCTGATTCTGCGTCCACGCGGCTGGCACCTGATGGAAAAACACGTCAAGATCGACGGCGAAATCGTTTCCGGTTCGATGTTCGACTTTGGCCTGTCGTTCTTCCACAACATCAAGTACCTGGTTGCAAACGGCCGCGGCACTTATTACTACCTGCCGAAGATGGAAAGCCATCTGGAAGCCCGTCTGTGGAACGACATTTTCGTCTTCGCACAGAACGAACTGGGCGTTGCCCAAGGCACCATCAAAGGCACAGTGCTGATCGAAACCATTCTCGCCGCGTACGAAATGGACGAGATCCTCTACGAACTGCGCGAACACAGCTCGGGCCTGAACGCTGGCCGCTGGGATTACATCTTCAGCTGCATCAAGAAGTTCAAGACCAACAAGAACTACTGTCTGGCTAACCGCGGCCTGATCACCATGACCGTTCCGTTCATGCGTGCTTACGCCCTGCTGCTGCTGAAGACCTGCCACAAGCGCAATGCACCGGCAATCGGCGGCATGTCGGCACTGATTCCGATCAAGAACGATCCGGTAGCCAACGAAAAAGCCATGGCCGGCATCCGCGCCGACAAAGACCGTGACGCGACCGACGGCTACGATGGCGGCTGGGTTGCTCACCCGGGCTTGGTGGCAACCGCTCGTGCAGCATTCGATGCAGTGCTGGGCGACCGCCCGAACCAGATCGACAAGCAGCGTGACGACGTCAACGTGGTCGGTGCCGACCTGCTGAACTTCCAGCCGGAAAACCCGATCACCGAAGCCGGCCTGCGCATGAACATCAACGTTGGCGTGCAGTACCTGGGCGCATGGATCTCCGGCAACGGCTGCGTACCGATCCACAACCTGATGGAAGATGCCGCAACCGCCGAGATTTCGCGCTCGCAGTGCTGGCAGTGGATCCGCTCGCCGAAAGGCGTGCTGGACGACGGCCGCAAGGTTACCAAAGAACTGTTCCGCGAATTGCTGGCAGACGAAGTGACCAAGCTGAAAGCCGAATACGGCAGCCGCTGGAGCAAGCAATACGAAGATGCATCGCGCATGTTCGACGAGCTGACCACCAGCGATGACTTTGTCGAGTTCCTGACTCTGCCGGGCTACGACTACCTGGCCTAAGTTGTCGCAATAAAAAACGCCCGGAATTTCCGGGCGTTTTTTCTAATCCGCACAAACCTCAAGAATCCTGCGATTCCGGTCGATTATAATCACTGTCATGACCGATAACACCACCCCCCCTTCGCCGCAACCGATCAACGATGCCGCCGATGTCAACCAGTTCGAATTGACATCATCATTCGACATTGCTCACACGCTACGCCAACTGATGAACCGCCGCGAAATGGTCGCAGTGTATTTCAATCAGGGGGCT
>CALMFQ010000377.1 GCA_937863215.1 uncultured Pseudomonadota bacterium | reverse complement strand
CAGACCGGTGTCGATCTGTTCCTCGATATTCATGGTGACGAGTCGATCCCCTATGTGTTTCTGGCCGGCACTGAGGGTGTACCGGGCTTCAGCGGCAATATCGCGGTGCTGCAGGCGGCGTTCAAGGCCCAGTTTCTCTCTGCCAGCCCGGACTTCCAGACCGAATTCGGCTATGAAAAGGACGCGCCGGGCGAGGCCAACCTGACCATGGCAACCAATTACGTCGGCGAACGCTTCCGTTGTCTGGCGTTCACGCTGGAAATGCCGTTCAAGGACAACAACAATCTCGCCGATGCAACCACCGGCTGGAACGGCGAACGCAGCCGCAAGCTTGGGGCGGCCGTGCTGCAGCCGATCCTGGCGGTATTGCCGAACCTGCGCGGCGCGTGAAACCGCGCATCGTCATCGCCCCCGATTCGTTCAAGGGGTCGCTCACTGCGGCCGCTGCGGCGCAGGCGATGCAAGCCGGAATCCGGCGCTATCTGCCGGATGCGGACATCTGCTGTTGCCCACTGGCGGACGGCGGCGAAGGCACGCTGCTGGCGCTGCAGGCGGCGCGGGGCGGAGAGCTGCTACATTTTCCGGTGCAGGATCTGGCCGGCCGCGCCATTGACGCACCGGCGCTGTTGCAGGGTGACCTGCTGCTGCTCGAATCGGCGCAGGTGGCAGGTCTGGCGCAGGCCGCCGGCTGCGTGCCGGAGCTGCGTTCCAGCGCCGGGCTGGGGCAGTTGCTGCGACATGGGCTGGAGCGCGGCCTGCGCCGCTTTCACATTGGCCTCGGCGGAACCGGCAGCAACGACGGCGGCGTCGGCATGCTGGCGCAACTCGGGCTGCGCCTGTTCGACCTGGCCGGCAATCGGATCGAGCCGTTACCGGCCAATTTGCAGCGCCTGCATCGGGCGGATTTTTCCCGGCTGGATCGGCGCCTGTTCGGCGCCGAATTGCTGGTGCTGTCGGATGTGGATGCGCCGCTGACCGGGCCGCGTGGCGCTACCTACGTATTCGGGCCGCAAAAGGGCATTGCAGCGCAGCAGCTGGCGCAGTTCGACGCCGCACTGGCGCATTGGGCCGGGCTCGCCGATGCCTGGGCCGGGCGACCATTGGCACAACAACCGGGTGCCGGTGCGGCCGGCGGCATTGGTCATGCGCTGTTGCTATTGGGGGCGCGCTTGGTGTCAGGAGGTCGTTACGTCGCCGGGCAACATGATTTGCAGCGACACATCGCTGCTGCCGACTGGGTGCTCACCGGGGAAGGGCGCAGCGACATGCAGACGCTGGGAGGCAAGCTGCCGCTGGTGGTCGCCGGGTTGGGCCTGCGGAGCGGAGTGCCGGTTACGCTGCTGAGCGGCGCGATTGAACGGGCGGCGCTGGCACAACTGGCGCCGCACTTCGCCGGCTGCTTCAGTCCGACGCTCGGGCCGGCCGACGAGGAGGGCTGCAAACAACATGCTGCACAATGGCTGGCCGACATGGCCGAGCAGTTGGCGCGCCTGCGCTGGCGCAATCTTTGATGCCAGACACGCCGCAGCAGGCTTTGCCTCGGCATCGCTCGGTGTTGGCTACTCGGCAGGCTTGACGCGCTGTGCCTTGGCCTTGGCGGATTTGACCCGTTCGCTCTTGAGATTGGCCGCCTTTTCCGGCTTGTTCATGCGCTTCAACCGCTTGCGGATTTCATCCGAATCCATCCAGATATCTTCGCCGCGCAGGATGTTGTCGATTTCCTCATGCGAGAGGAACGGATGGCAGACACGCGACATGGTTTTCTCGAACCATTTGCCGATCGCCAGTACCTGCGCATGCTGCTCGTTGCCCTTGCCGATCAGGCTGCTGGAATAGTTGTGGAACATCAGCTGGCAATTGTCGTGCACCACCAGCTCGTGCCCGGCAAGGAAAATCATCGCTCCCATCGAATAGGCACGCGCTTCCAGCACCGTGACCACGTGCGCTTTCGATGCATACATATTGTTGATCAGCTGCAGCCCGGTATCGAAATTACCCCCCGGCGTATTCAGGTGCAGGAAGATGATGTCGTTTTCGCTGGCGGTGCGCAGTGTGTTCAGCAAGTCGGTGTAGGCCAGCGGCGGGCCGATTTCGTCCGACAGATAGAACGAAATCTGACGCAGCACCAGTTGACTTTCATGGCGACGGAACAGCTGCGTTTCGGTAACGACGCTTTCCTGTTCCTCGTCCGGTTTGGCCGGGGTGCTGTGGGTCGGGCTGCTGCTCATGGCTGATCCTGCAGTGCAAGTATGTAGGTAATTGGATTGTAGAATAGCCGTCCCGACAAGCCCGAGAATTGATGCATGCCAAACATCGTCGTCTTTACGCAGCAAAATCCGCCGCCCGAGTACGATTTTCCGCGCCCCGACCGATTGGTCTCCGGCAACCCGCAGCGCACTACCTGGAATCACTACACGAACGAGGGGGGCGAGTTCAGCTGCGGTATCTGGGAATGCGAAACCGGCTGCTGGAATATCCGCTTTGCCGCCGGCAAGGAAGAGTTTTTCTGTGTCATCAGCGGTCAGGTGCGCCTGCACGGCAAGGATGGCGCTGCGGTAGATATCGGCCCGGGCGAGGCGGCGGTAATTCCGGCCAATTTCGAAGGGCGTTTCGAAGTGCTGCAGCCGGTACGCAAATATTATGTGATCTATGCAAAGCCGCTTGCAGACTGAGTATGTCATTGTTCTGGAATGGTTTTGTCCCGTGTGGCGCCAGGCCGCACCAGTAGCGGCTCTGCACAAATGCAACATGTGCCGTTATTAGTGTGCTCCCTCTAAAAGAAAACCCTAGACTAGCGTCAAATGTGATGCAGACGAGGCAAGACCGAGTGTCGAGTCTGTAACCATAGTCCGGTGCAACAGGTGCCGGTGCATAAATGGTCTGTACAAACTTTTTTCCGGAGGAAATCATGGTAGTCGTTGAAAAAATCAAATCGATCGCTTCGAACGTAGCTGACAACAAACTGGCTCAAAATGCCAAAGGTACTGCTCAGCAAGTATGGTGGGCTGGTCTGGGCGCGATTGCCAAAGTTCAGGAAGAAGGCAACAAGGTATTCAACGACCTGGTGAAAGAAGGCGAAGCTATCCACGCTCGCACTCGCAAATCGATCGAAGAAAACGTTTCCAAAGGTTCGTCGGTTGCTTCGGACAAATGGGGCAAAGTTGAAAAGGTTTTCGAAGAGCGCGTAGCTAAAGCTCTGAACAAGGTTGGCGTGCCGAGCCGCGACCAGGTTGAAGAACTGAACAAGCGCGTTGCTGAACTGTCGAAGCTGGTTAAAAAGCTGGCTGAGCAAGAGCAGGCGTAATTGAAGTATTTCCCTGATCCTCTGCAGGACAGCAGAGGGGATGGGTCAAGAATTGCGGCAGGGGAGTAATCCCCTGCTGCAATACCCCGGCGGGGCTCTATCCCGCCGTGTCTCTCCGATCCTTGTCCTATGTCGCTTGGTCTGCCTTCGGGCAGACCGTTTTTTTTGGTCGGATCGACCAGCAAGTATACGCAAAAATTTCACGCAGCGCAGCAGCCGCGAAAACGGCGCCGGGATGCTATCATCGACACAGACCGACACCACCTGATGCAGCCGGCAGTACTGGCGGTTTCAGACAACAAGAGGTTGAGATGGAGAAGAAACCGCGGCGCAAGACGCCGGAGCGCATCATGGCTGCCAGCCTGGAGTTGTTCAACGAGCTGGGTGAGCCGAACGTGACGATGGCGGCGATTGCCGACGAACTGAATATCAGCCCCGGCAACCTGTATTACCATTTCCGCGACAAGGAACAGATCGTCAACGCACTGTTTGCCGAATTCAAGCGCGAAATGGAAGAGTTGACCGACAACACTTTCGAGCCACCGATTTCGGTCGAAGACATGTGGCTGTTCCTGCATCTGCTGTTCGAAAAAATCTGGATTTACCGTTTTCTTTATCGCGATCTGGTCGATCTGCTCAGTCGCTACCGCATTCTGGCGACGCAGTTCAAACAGGTACTGGGCCTGGATGCGCGGCTGATCGCCGATTTGTGCCAGGGGCTGGTCGAGGCGGGCGAAATGCAGGCGTCGGTGACGCAGATCCAGTCGCTGGCGGTGAACATGACGGTGATCGCAACCTACTGGCTGTCGTTTGCATTCGTGCGCAATCCGCGTGGCAAAATGGATAGCGAGGAACTCAGTAGCGGCGTGTATCAGGTGATGTCATTACTGACGCCATTCCTGTGCGACGAGGCGCGCGAGCACGTCGAGCGGGTGTCGTTGCAATATGTCGAGCCGTGAGACCTGCATGTCTGCCATCAAACTCTACGGCTATCCGCGCACTCGCAGCCTGCGCGCCCTGTGGGCGCTGGAGGAGGCCGGCGCAGACTACCAGTATATCCATGTCGATCTGCATGCCGGCGAGGCGCGCCGGCCACCGTTCATCGACCTGAATCCGGGCGGCAAGGTTCCGCTGCTGGTCGATGACGGGTTGGTGCTGTGCGAATCGGCGGCAATCGTCATGTATCTGGCTGACAAGTTTCCCGCCAGCCGGCTGGCTCCAGCGCACGGCAGTATTGCACGGGCGCGTTTCAACCAGTGGAGCTGCTTTGCGCTGGCAGAACTGGAACAGCCACTGTGGACGATCGCCAGGCATAGTTTCGTCTATCCGGAAAACCGCCGTCTGCCAGCGATTATCGAAACTGCCCGTTGGGAATTCGCCCGTGCCTGCCAGGTGCTGGAGCAGGGGCTGAAACAGCAGCCGTACATTCTCGGTACCGCGTTCAGCGGTGCGGATATTCTGCTGGCGCACACGCTGCGCTGGGCGGTTGCGTCGCAGGTGGAGATTGTGTCGCCGCTGCTGCAACAATACCTGCAGCGTATCACTGCACGTCCGGCGCTGGCGGCGGCGCTGAAGCGCGAACAGACGGCCTGACGCGCCGTTACTCCTGCCGTTCGTCGCCTGCCGGACACATTCCGCCGGAGTGGTGCGGCAGCCGCTTTCAATCTGGTGAATAATGATTTCATCCCGTCAAATCAATGGGGTGAATCATGTTGATCATCATGAGCCGCGGTGCCAGCGAGGCGCAAATCGATAGCGTGGTACAGCGCATTCGCGCTGCAGGCCTCACCGAACATCTATCGCGCGGCATTGAACGCACCATCATTGGCGCCATCGGCGAGGAGCGCAAGCTCGAAGCGGAAACCTTCGAGTTATTGCCGGGCGTTGAACAGGCGCTGCATATCGTCAAGCAATACAAGATCGTCGCACGTGAATGGCATCCACAGGATTCGGTAGTCGATGTGCGCGGCATCCCGGTTGGCGGTAACACCATCCAGGTGATCGCCGGGCCGTGTTCGGTTGAAACGCAGGAGCAGATGAACGAAGCGGCTGCCGGGGTGGCTGCCGCCGGGTGCCGGCTGATGCGTGGCGGAGCGTTCAAGCCGCGCACCAGCCCGTATGCATTCCAGGGCCTGGGCGAGCGTGGGCTGGAGTATTTCCGCCATGCCGCCGACAAGCACCACTTGCCGATCGTAACCGAGCTGATGGATGTGCGCATGCTGGATGCGTTTCTCGAATGGGACGTCGATATCATCCAGATCGGCACGCGCAATATGCAGAACTTCGACCTGCTGAAGGAGGTCGGCAAGGTCAGCAAGCCGGTGATCCTCAAGCGCGGTATGGCGGCAACCGTTTCCGAGTGGCTGATGGCGGCCGAATACATCGCCGCCGGCGGCAACCACAACATCATTTTCTGTGAACGCGGCGTGCGTTCGTTCGAAACCGCATATCGCAATATGCTGGATGTGACGGCGATTCCGGTGCTGAAACGCGAAACCCATTTGCCGGTGATCGTCGATCCCAGTCATGCCGGCGGCAAGGCCTGGCTGGTGCCGGCCTTGTCGCGCGCGGCAATCGCCGCGGGCGCCGACGGCCTGCTGGTGGAAATGCATCCGAACCCCTGCGCTGCGTGGTGCGATGCCGATCAGGCGCTGACCCCGCAGGAACTGAATGAACTGATGGCGGTATTGGGCCAGATCGCCCAGGCGCTGGGCCGCCGTTTGTGATGCGTCAAACTGTGGTTGGCATTTGTTGCTATGCTGGTTGCTGGTCAACAAGTGAGGGGCGCGCAGATGAGCGACAAGGACGGCACGTTTAGCATTACGCTGGAGCAGCAGCGCGATTATCAGTTTCTGGTCAAATGGGATAATCCGGAAATACCGGATCTACTGGTCGACGAGTCTGCGCCGCTGGGCGAAGATGCCGGGCCGAGCCCAAGCCGGTTGCTGGCGCTGGCGGTCGCCAATTGCCTGTCTGCCAGCCTGATGTTTGCGTTGCGCAAGTTCAAGAACCAGCCGGAGCCGCTCAAGGCGACCGTTACCGGCCATCTGGTGCGCAACGAGAAAAACCGCCTGCGCGTGGGGCGCATCGACGTCGATATCAGCATGGGCAAGCAGGCAATCGAACTGGAACATCTGCAGCGCGTGCTGGCGCAATTCGAGGATTTCTGCGTGGTCAAGGAAAGCGTGCGCGACGGCATCGATATCCGTGTCACGGTGCGCGACAGTGCCGGCGAGATTGTGAAACAGCCTTGATTGGCTTATGCTTTCGGCTTTTCTGACCGGCGGCATCCCCGCCGGTCTGTTTTTCCGAACCTGCAATTCTCTGATTGGCCGCCATTGCCCTAGCGCGCTGGCGCTGCCGCCCCATAGCATGGACAGCAATTCGAACAAGATCAACAAACTGGTAATTGTCGGGGTCGGCCTGATTGGCGGCTCGTTTTCCCTGGCGCTGAAACAGGCCGGGCTGGTGGCGCACGTGACTGGCGTCGGGCGCAGCCAGGCCAATCTGCAACGGGCACTGCAACTCGGCGTGATCGACTCGATCGGCAGCGATATCGGCAGCGCCGCACGCGATGCCGATCTGGTATTGCTGGCGGTACCGGTCGGCCAGATGGGTGACATCATGCGGCAACTGGCGCCGGTATTGTCGCCGCATGCGATCGTCAGCGATGCCGGCAGTACCAAGCAGGACGTCGTGGCGCTGGCGCGGCAGGAACTGGCAGCGCATCTGCCGCGTTTCATACCGGCGCATCCGATCGCCGGCGCGGAAAAGAGCGGGGCTGCCGCCGCCATGCCGGATTTGTACCGCAACCGTAATCTGGTATTGACTCCGCTGCCGGAGAATCGCCCCGATGCATTGCTGACGGTGCGCCGGCTGTGGGAAGCCTGTGGTGCGCGGGTGCGGGAGATGACGCCACAGCAGCACGACGGCGTATTCGCCGCGGTCAGCCATTTGCCGCATCTGCTGGCATTTGCGCTGGTTGACGCTATTGCCAACAAGGACGACGCGGAGCAATGCTTCCAGTTTGCCGCGTCCGGTTTTCGCGACTTTACCCGCATTGCCAGCAGCAGCCCGGAAATGTGGCGCGACATCAGCCTGGCCAATCGCGACGCGCTATTGCACGAGCTGGACAGCTACGCGCAACAGTTGCAACGGCTGCGCCTGTTATTGCAGCAGTCCGACAGCCAGGGGCTGCTCGACTTGTTCGCCCATGCCCGCAGTGCCCGCGACGCGTGGCTGGATTCGCAACAGGCGGCACGCAAACCCGGCTGAACGGCAGCACGCCAGTGTGCCTGATTTATCCGATTGCACCGTTTCCCCCTCCGGATCGCACCGATTCGTTCACAAAACCTCATCGTTTCAATTGCTTGGGTCGCAGCGGCACTGTCGCTGCCGGCTCACTGTCTGTTGCCAGCTGCGCTGATCTTGTCTGACATTCGGATCGGATAATGTAGTTATCCGATCGAACGGTCTGCATGTTGGCTTGTGGGGTTGTCAGACAATTTAACACGGCATTGATTTTAAAGAAAAAATTTACAGAAAACACTATGACATCGATCTAAATAGAGCATATACTCTCTTCATGCAGTGAATAAAAACATTCAACAAATTTACTGAAACGGGGAAACTGAAAATGCTCAAGCTCAATCGGATGTCGCGTGTGGACTATGCCTGGCGCCGGATGGACAGTGCCAATAACCTGATGGTTATCAATGGTGCCCTGATGTTTGACGGCCCGCTGGATATCGAGCAGTTGCGCCAGACCATCGTTGCGCGGCTGTCGCACTACCCCCGTTTCCGTCAACTGGTCGTGCTCAAGGGCAATCAGCCGTACTGGCAGGATGTGCCGCACTTCGAGCTGGAGCAGCATCTGCCGCACCGCATCCTGAGCGAAAACTGGGGCCGCACCGAGTTGCAGCAATACATGTCGGCACAGGCCAATCAGCCGCTGCCGGCAGACAAGCCGCTGTGGCAGATGCAGATACTGGAAAATGCCGATGGTCGCTTTGCCATCGTATGGCGCATGCATCATTGCGTTGCCGACGGCGTAGCATTGATGGATATCATTCATCATCTGACCGACGCCGACCCGGTGCAGTGCGTGCAGCCTGCTGTCGCCGGTGCGCAGCCGGTACAGGCCGCCGGTATTGGCAGCAAGCTGCTGCAGGGCGCCAGGCTTGCACTCGAAACCAGCAAGCTGGGCGTGATGATCAGCGACCGCAAGAGTGCGATCAAAGGTGTGCCGCAATTCGACAAGCAGATCGTCAGCTCGCCGCGCATGAAGCTGGATGCGGCGCGTTCGGTTGCCCGCCGCCACGAGGCATCGATCAACGACGTGATGTGCTCGGCCATCGGCGGCGCGTTGCGCGCATATCTGGCAGAGCAGGGCCGGCACCAGCCGGTAAACATGGTACGTGCGGCAATGACTTTCAACCTGCGCGACAAGGCCGAGGCATGGAAGCTTGGCAACGAATTCGGCTTGGTGGCGCTGGATCTGGCTACCGGCATCGATGAACCGGTGCAGCGTCTGCAGGACGTGAAGCGCCGCACGCAGAAAATCAAGGCATCGCTGCAGGCACGCGCCACCATGGGCATTCTCGGCATTGCCGGCCATCTGCCGCTGGCGCTGCAGCGTTTCTCGCTGAACCTGTTCACCAACAAGGCGTCGCTGGTGATTACCAATGTCGAAGGCCCGAAAAGCGCGCGCTGGCTCGCGGGCGTGCGCATGACCGACATGATGTTCTGGGTACCGCAAACCGGCAATCTGGGCGTCGGCGTGTCGATCGTTTCCTACGCCGGCACTATCCAGTTCGGCGTGTTTGCAGATCAGAAACTGATGCCGAACCCGCAGCGTCTGGCCAATCTGTGCGCGGATCAGTTTACCCATCTGGCGCAGGCAGGCAAGGCCGAGCCGCTGGCTGCACCGGGTTACGTACCGATGCCGGATACCATCATCGCGATGTAAGCCAGGCAGGATCGGATGCAGCGGCCGGATCGGCAGATCCGGCCGTTTGCTTTTGCATCGCCGCCGGCGTGCCTGCGTGCTAATCTCTCGCCTCTATCGCTTTCCGGGCTGATGAGTACTCCGTGCTGCTGCGTATTTTTTCCGTGATTTTTCCGATTGCCGCAATGGTCATCGCCGGCTTTGTCTACGGCCGCTTGCGCCGGCCGGATATGCGCTGGCCGAATCAGATCAATATGGAAGTACTGACTCCGGCGTTGGTGCTGGCGGCGCTGGCGAGTAAGGATTTCCAGTTGCTGCGCTATGCCGATCTGGCGCAGGGTGCGACACTGGTGGTGCTGGGATCGGGCGTGCTGGCGTGGCCGGTGGCGCGCTGGCTGAAAGTGTCGGCCAAAACCCTGGTGCCGCCGATGATGTTCAATAACAGCGGCAATATGGGCATTCCGCTGCTGTTGCTGGCTTTCGGCCCGGCCGCCTTGCCCGGTGCGGTGATCCTGTTCCTGATCGAAATGATCCTGCATTTCAGTCTCGGCTTTTACATGCTCGATCACCGTGCCAAGTGGTGGACTTTCCTGCGCCAGCCGGTATTGGTGGCGACTGGCCTGGGGCTGGCAATCAGCCTGAGTGGCAACCATCTGCCCGATCCGTTGTTGCATGCGGTGAAAATGCTCGGCGATGCCTCGGTACCGCTGGCGCTGTTCGCGCTCGGTGTGCGCATGGTCGATATTTCGTTCCGCGATTCGAAGCTGGGTTTGGTCGGTGCCATATTGTGCCCGGCTGCCGGTCTGCTGATGGCTGGCTTGTTTCTGTGGCTGAAACCGTTGCCACAGGAACAGCAGGCCTGGCTGTGGCTATTCGCGGCTTTGCCGCCGGCAGTGCTGAATTTCCTGGTGGCGGAGCAGTTTCGCCAAGAGCCGGAGAAAGTGGCATCTATCGTGCTGATCGGCAACCTTGTCAGCTTGCTGGTCATGCCGCTGGTGATGTATTTTGTGCTGTAGCCCAACCGCTGGCGTCGTGGCAGGCGGGAGTTCCCATGTCCACAGCGGCGGGGTAGGCGATCTGTGCAACCTGTGTCAATGGCGTCCGATCCGTTACCGGATATCTCCCCTCTGTTGCGAGCCGCAGCATTCAGGATATTGCCGACAAGAATATCGCTATTTCACCGCCGCCTGATCCAGCGCCGCTTTAAGAAACCGCTTGCTGGCGGCCATGATTTTTTCCTGCGTGGCGTCGTCCGGCACTGCCCGTGCCAGCTGCACAGCGCCGATCAACTGACTGACGAATCCCCATGCCAGCTCGCTACTGCCTAGCCGAAGCGCCAGCGCGTCCAGACCCTTGAGGATTTCCCGTTCAAAAACGGCTTTGGTTGTGTCGTCGGCGCGGCCGATTTCGGGCAGCAACGCCGGCAACACACAACCGGCTTCCGGGTGTTTGATATGCCGCATGCCCAGATACTGGTTGAGGGTGTAATCGATCCATGCGTCGATACTTTCCTGCGGGTTGTTTTGCCACATGGCGCAACTGGCCTGTACCTCGCTTTCGATCAGCGCGGCGAACAGCTCGGTCTTGGAGGCAAAATGACCGTAAAACGCCCCGCTGGTCACTCCCGCCGTCTGCATCAGCGCATCCACCCCGGTCGCGGCAAAGCCGTTCTGCTTGGCGAGGCTGCCGCTGGCCTTGAGCAATGCCTTGCGTTTTTCTTCCTTGTGACCTGGTTTGTAGCGCATGTAACCCCCCTGCTGCAGAATGCCGGTCTGTTGACAATGTTAACATAACGTTCGTTCTGCATGGGGGCGCCGGATCGATTCGAGCCCGATCAAAACAGCTGGGTCAGGTTAACCGGATGCTCCGCAGTGGTTAATCAGCGCCAACAGTACAACGCTTGTCCAATAACTGTGCTTGATGTTCATGCTTTGCTCCAGAGCCCATTGCCAGGGCCCCTGAAATGTCGATTCATGTCGCAGCCTGATCCAGTGACCGGCGACGCTGCATATGCTGGCTTTTTCCCGTAGCCGGTGAAATTGCTTGACACGAATGGTTGCATAAAATAACGTTCGTTACAACAACGATCGTTATGTAAAGAATGGAGCCGGAAATGACCATCCACCACACTGCCTGCATCCTGTGTTCACGGGTGTGCGGCATTACCATCGAAGTCGAAGGCAATCAGTTCAAGAAAATCCGCGGCGATGAGGCATGCCCCAGCAGCAAGGGCTACATTTGCCAGAAAGCGGCACGCTTGACGCACTATCAGAGCCACCCGGACCGGTTGACCCGGCCGTTGAAGAAAATGGCCGATGGCCAGTTTGTTGCCGTGTCCTGGGATCAGGCATTGAGCGAAATTGCCGCAGAGCTGAAGCGCATCAAGGCTGAATATGGCGGCAAGGCGTTTGCGTTGTATGGCGGCGGCGGGCAGGCCAATCATCTGGGGGCGGCATACAGTAATCAGATTCTGGCGACCATGGGCAGTCGTTATCGCTACAACGCAATGGCGCAGGAAAAAACCGGCGATTTCTGGGTCAACGGCAAGATGTTCGGCAAGCAATCCTGCCATACCACTGAAGATGTCGAGCATGCCGACTTCTTGCTGGTGATTGGTGCCAATCCGTATCAGGCACATGGCATTCCCAGCGCGCGCGATACCCTCAAGCACATCAAGAACGATCCGCAGCGTACGCTGGTGGTGATCGATCCGCGCCGTAGCGAAACGGCAAAAATGGCCGATATCCACTTGCAGTTGCGGCCCGGCACCGATGCCTGGCTGATGGCGGCGATGCTCAGCATCATCGTGCGTGAAGGCTTGCACGACGAGAGTTTTCTACGCGCACATTGCCACGGTTTCGACGAGCTGAAGGTGCGCTTGTTGAATGTGCCGGTGGAAGAATATATCGGCCGCGCCGATGTGCCGCCGGACGATGTCTACAAGGTGGCACGGGGCTATGCCACGGCGGCGCGGGCCTGCCTGCGGATTGATCTGGGCATTCAGCAAACGCTCAACAGTACGCTGAATTCCTATCTGGAAAAGCTGTTGTTTCTGGTTACCGGCAATTTTGGCAAGCAGGGCGGCAACAATCTGCATACCTCATTGCTGCCGGTGCTGTCGCATCAGGACGAAAACAAGCCCGGCACGGTGCGCACGGTACATAACAACATGTTCCCGATTGGCGGGGTCTATCCGCCCAGTATTCTGCCGAGCGAGATCAACAACGCCAATCCGGAGCGGGTCAGGGCGCTGCTGGTGGATAGCGGCAACCCGGCCAATACCATTGCCGATACGCGCCGGATGCTCGATGCATTCGAGCGGCTCGATCTGCTGGTCGTGGTTGACGTTGCCATGACTGAGACGGCGCAACATGCCGATTACGTGTTGCCGGCGCGCTCGCAATTCGAGAAATGCGAGGCAACCGGCTTCACTTTAGAGTTTCCGGAAAACTATTTCCAATTGCGCCACCCGATAGCCACCGCTCCAGGCGAGGCGCTGCCCGAAGCGGAAATCTACACCCGTCTGCTGGAACATATGGGGGTGCTGCCGCGGCGTTTTCCAGTGCTGGAAGCGATTGCACGTCATCAGCCCGAGGGAAGCCAGTGTAAACCGCTGCTGATGGCTTTGATGGCCACGCTCAAGTTACGCCCCAAGTTGCAACGTTGCGCTCCGAGCATCCTTTATCGCACCTTGGGCAAGATGTTGGGCGAGCAGGCCGCCGCCGCGGTCTTGCTGCCGCTCTGCCTGCAGTTTGCCGCCAGGCATACCGCTGCGGTGGAGCGCACCGGCCTGGCAGGCGGCGGCCACCAACTGGGCATGGCGCTATTCGACAAGCTCCTCGACAATCCGCAAGGGATTGTGGTGAGCCGGCACCGCTACGAGGATGTCTGGCAATTGCTGGCCACTCCGGACAAAAAGGTAAACCTGGCTCCGCCGGAATTGCTCAAGCTGCTGAGCGAACTACGCGGGCAAAACCCGGACGATACCAGCGAGCGTTACCCGCTGGTGCTGATGGCCGGTGAGCGGCGCAGCTACAACGCCAATCAGATTTACCGCGACCCGCAATGGCGCAAGCAGGACCCGCACGGCGCCTTGCGCATCCATCCGGCCGATGCGGTGCAATATGGCCTGAGCGACGGCGGCCGTGCGCTGTGCGAATCGGCAACCGGTGCCATTGAGGTGGTGGTGGAGTTCGATACCAATACCCGCCCCGGCTTTGCTTCGTTACCGCA
>CALMFQ010000376.1 GCA_937863215.1 uncultured Pseudomonadota bacterium | reverse complement strand
GTCAGTGACAAGGTCCATTGCGTCACACCGGGTGCTTGCCAGCTCTGCTGCACCAAATCGGCCGCCTGCACGGCATTGCCGCCGCCCGTGCCCAGCACGGCAGCGGCAAGCAGAACGGCGCGCAACGGTTTCATCGGGCTTTTTCCATGATGCACAGGCCGTTCTTGAAGTCGAACAGCTGAATCGTGCCGGCGCCGGCTTTCAATGTTTCCAGCGTGTTGACCGTTGCCGCACGATCGACGTTGACTCCCGATGCTTCAAAAATCATGCGTCCCTCCTGCCAGCAGCGTACCCGGTTTTCCGGTTTGTACGGCGCGGCGTTGCGCGCCCCGCCATTGTTGCCAGCATCGGCAGAATTGTCACCCAGTGCAACCTGCGTCGATGGCCCGTTATTCACCACCGGCGGAGCCGGCTGCGCACCGGCAACAACGACATTCATGCTGCCGGCGCACAGCAGCGGCAAAACGATTTTAGCGAATGTTGATTTCATAGCTACCGATCCCCAGACTTGGTCCTGCCAGCTGTTTGAACGTGTTGTTAAGGCCTGTCAGCCCTTGCGCGGCTGCAACCTCTTTCGGTGCCTGACTGCCCAGTTCGGACGCAGAACCATAACAAACGACCTTTTCGTTGATGCCTTTCTTGTTGGCGACAAAGCGGAACGGCTGCTTGCCGGGGAAAGGAATCACACTGCCACCCTTGACGAAGGCGTTGGTCTGGAACGGATTCGGATGGAACATCTGCAGTGCCCTGGTTTCATCCTGCACGTAGCAGTACATGTACATGTCTTGCTGCGGCCGTGCCTCGACAAAGTAATTCTTGCCACGCTGGAATGTCTGATTGACGCCGTTCAGGCCCTGCACGACCACATTCAGCGGACCTGATGCATCGATTGTCGGCGCCGGCTGTGCCACTGGCTTGCTGGCGAGTATTTCCTTGTAGCGCGCCTGGGCTTTCGGCTGAACATCGGCGTGGTTAGCGGCCAGATAACGGCGGAAGAAGTCCAGATCGAGCGTGGACGATTCCGACATGCCCATGGCCTGCTGATAGATCTTGATTGCACGCAGCAGGTCTTCGTTCACGCGGCCATCGATTTCACCTTCGTAAATACCGCGCACGGCCATCTGGCGCTGGAAATAAAGCACCAACTCACGCGGATCTGCCGCCAGACTTTCCCACCAGTCGAGAATTTCGGCCGCCACCGTTTCATCCTGATCGCTGGCGCCGAGACAGGTCCAGTACGGGATTTTCTGCAATTTGCCGATCAGCTCGATCACCGCCAGTTCCACCAGCGTGCGCAGTGCCTGCGCCTGGCCTTCGGATTTGCTGACGGTGAAGTTGAAATTCAGGCCCAGTTTGCGGATCATCGCTTCGCCATCGACACCGGTGCCTTCTTTCATGACCAGAATCGAGTTTTTCGACGTTACGCCCGGAATCAGCGACATGTCCTTGGTGCTGATCACGCTCAGATCCAGCCCGAGGATCGAGCCCGACGCGGATTTGGCGCCGCCCATGCCGAACCACGGGATGTTGAAACCGGCGTCGCCCTGTTTTTTCACCAGCGAATCGTCGAATTGCGAGACCGAGCCACGGATATCGTAGTCCGGCATGGTGGCGTAGGCCGATGAGGATTGGGCTTTGCTCATGAAACCGACCAGATTCTGCGAATCGCCCTCGCTGAAGGCGATCAGCTTGACGGCACGGCTGCGGCGGGTCATGTCGGACACTGCGGAAATCAGCATGTCCTTGGTGGCGGCGTTGATTTTCTTGGTCTCGTCGCGCAAATCTTCCACCAGCATGGAGACGTTTTTCACCCCGTAGGTGATGTACATCGAATCCATGCAACGCAATGCCGGGGCAAAACCGGTTTTGGTCACCATCGGCGTTGCCTGCGGGCCGGTGCTCATTTGCTTGATTTCTTCGGCCGTGCCTTCCTTGAACTTGAGGACATCCGCCATGCCGACATTGGCGGCCAATCCCAGTGCCAGCGGCACTGCCAGTGCCAGTATCCGTTTGTGCGTCATGATTGGCTGCCTTATTTGCAGTTGCCTGCGTTGATGACCGGGCCGGTGATGATTACGTTTTTCTCGCGCGGAGCGATCTTGCGCGAACCTTTTTGCTCGTCGTCGGAATTGCCGATGCTGATATTGCCGCATTCGCTGTCATTGCCGCGCTTGATCTTGGTATCGCCGCTCTTGTTGCCGCGCTCATAGCGTGCCTTGGCTTTTTCACGCGAGACTTTTGCCTGCATATCCGGATCGAGATCCATTGGTTCGGTGGTCGCAGCATGGGCCGGAATATAAGCTGCCAGCAATACCGCTGCGGTCAGAATAGAAATACGCGAAGAGGTTCTGGATGTCATGATTGGTCCTTGAATGGCATTCAGAGCCCACCCCAATAGACATCGAAATCACTATTCAAGTCGTTTCGATTGCCATTAATGCCTATTGGGATAGGCTCTTTAAATTGTATTTCATTGGTGAAACGGCAGCCCGATGGGCTGCCGTTTTAGCATCCCCTTAACGGGGCAATAATCCGCCTAATGGCGATTATTTGTCGGACTGGTTGCCAACGTTCATTTCTTGTTTGTTCAGCAGGCCGCCAGTTTGCGACTGCTTAACGTTTTTAGCGGTAACGTTCGATTTGCCGCCGCCTTTAACGTTGCCCATTTTCATGTCCTGGCTATTCAGCAGGCCACCAGTTTGAGCTTGCTTGACGTTTTCAGCTTTAACGTTCGAAGTGCCTTTGCCTTCAACATTGCCCAGTTCCATGCCTTGCTTGTTCAGCAGGCCACCGGTCTGGCTCTGGCCAACGTCTTTAGCGGTAACATTCGATTTGCCATCGCCTTTGACATTGCCGATTTTCATTTCTTGCTTGTTCAGCAGGCCGCCGGTTTGCGACTGTTTGACTTTCTCGGCAGTTACATTCGATTTGCCTTTGCCTTGTACATTGCCGATGTCAGCTTCTTGCTTGTTCAGCAGGCCGCCAGTCTGGCTTTGGCCGGAGTCTTTCAGATCTACTTTGGTTTCAGCAAAAGCCTGAGCCGAAGCGATAGCCAGGATTGCAACCAGCAGGGAAGAGAATTTTTTCATTTGAGTGACCTTTGCAGAGTTAGTGAAACTACTTATTAAAGAAGCAGTGCTTCCAGCTTAGAATGTGTTGTGTGGGACAAAACACACACTTCTGCTACCAATAACGCCGGCAATTTACGCTGGTTGACACATTTTTTATTTTTTTTGCAGCGGAATCTCCGCTGCCGTAATTGGTTATAACACACGTTTGTCAGCGGTCAATGACGTATTGGCCGGCGCGTGCTTGATGGGTGTTGCCGTCAATCGTTGCTGCGTGCCTTGCGGCGGTTTTCCATATCCTGCAATTGGGCGTTGAACTGTTTTTGCGCTGCAATCACTTCCGGGTTGTCCGGTTGCCGGGCCTTCATGTCTTCCAGCACCTTGGGTATTTCCTTGTACTGCCGCAGTTGATACAGACGGGTCAGCAGG
>CALMFQ010000375.1 GCA_937863215.1 uncultured Pseudomonadota bacterium | reverse complement strand
CGCCAATAATGCTTCCATCGCCAAGGCGCGCGCTGCCGGCATTCCGGTGTTCGAGCTGGCCAACGACAGCACCAGCGACGATTTTACGTTAAAAGTCACCACTTCGCTCAAAAGCATGGGGCTGGATGCCACCCGCTGGGTGATCCGCGATGCACAGCAACGCGGCCTGAAATCGGTGAATATCGCCCTGCTGCCTGGCCCGGCCGGCACCGGCTGGGTCAAGGGTGAAGTCGACGGCACACGCGAAGCGGCACAGACGGCGCCGCTGCCGGTAAAGATCGTCGATATCCGCTACGGCGACAGTGACCGCATCGAGCAATCGCAGCTGGCTGCGAGAATGCTGGCCGAACACGGCAGCAAGATCGATTACATCATCGGCTGCACCGGCTGCGCACCGGCGGCACGCCTGCCGTTGCAGGAAGCCGGGCTGAGCGAGACGGTGCGCATCGTTGCCTACGATCTGACGCGTGAAATCGCCGGGCTGATCCGCAAGCAAGAGCTATACGCCGCCGCCGACACCAAGGGCGTCAGCCAGGCACGGGTGGTGACCAATGTCGCGGTAAGCCATCTCGAGGGCCGCGGCAAAACCCTGCCGCATACCATCCTGATCCAGCTGGGGCTGGCGGATCGGGCCAATTACCGCAGTTACAAGCTCGATACCTCGATTCCGCCGGAAGGCTATGCGCCGATCCTGTCTTACCGGCCGGACAAGCGTCGCTAAGCGGCATCGGGCCGTACCAGCCTTGTCTTTTTGCCAATTTCCCAGCACCAGGCGATGCCGAAATGAAAACCTTCCAACTCCGGAACATGCTGCTGCTGGGCACTTTCGTCATCGGTGTGCTGGCGGCGCTGGCGTACATGCTGGCGGTTTCGTGGATGATCCGCCAGCAGCATCTGGATCAGTCGCAGGCAGCGCTGCGCAAGGCTTCTGCCAATATCGCCGACAACCTGGCAGAGCGCAGGAGCAAACTGCTGGCGGCCGCGCACCAACTGACCACGCAACGCAATCTCGGCGCCACCATCTGGTATCTGGCGCAATACGCGCATTCCGACCTGGATCGCGAAACGCTGTTCAACACCTATCTGCAACTGGCGCGCGAAGCCAGGCAAGCCGGCAGCGCCGCAGCGGCTTCGCGTATCGCCATCTACGACGCCGCCGGACATCTGATTGCATTCGCGCTGTTCGACGGCGCCAGCGAACAGGCCGGCTTTATCGAACGCCACCCGCAACTGCGCTTCCAGAGCGCCACCCTGGCGCCCGGCAGCGATATTGTCGCCGCCGGCCTGCGCACCGGCACGATCCCGCCACGCATTAACGCCGAGCTCGGCGGCATGTTGCCGCAGCACGAAGATGCCAGCTATACGGTGGTCAACGGCACGCTGGCGATTGAAACCAGTGTGCCGATCATGGACGAGGCATTCGACCAGGGCAGCAGCAAAGCGGAAATCCGCCAGGTGGGGCTGGTGGTAATCGATCAGGCGCTCGACCGCGTGTTTGTCAACCAACTGGCACGGCTGACCGATACCGAAATCAATGTCTTCACCGGCGAACAGCTCGGCAGCGGCAGCCTGGCCGACTATCGGCACCCGCTGCGCCAGGGCATTGCCGAATCGGCCCAAGGCACGGCAGCATCGCTGCTGCTGAACGAAATCACGATTGCCGGGGCCGGCTATTATCAGGCGCTACTGCCGATCCGCAACGGCCGCACCCCGATCGGCAGTATTGCCACACTGCGCTCCAAGGCAGCAGTCGAACACAATATCTGGGAGATGCAGCGCATTCTGTGGCTGATCGCAGCGGCCGGCCTGGTGCTGGTGGTGCCGCTGTCGTGGTATTTCGCCACCTTGATCGCCGCACCGCTGACTACGCTCAGCCGCATTCTGCGCGGCGCCGCGCACGAAGGGCGCACAGCGACGCTGGAAGAAGAGCTGGCACTGCTGGAGCGCAAAAAGCTGCGCTACAGCGAGGCCGGCGACCTGACCCAGAGCTTCATCGCCATGAACGATGCGGTGAAGCAGAAAATCCGCCAGATCAACGAAATCAACGCCTCGCTGGAGCACACCGTCAACGAGCGCACCGCGGCGCTGATTGCCAAGGAGCAGGAATCGCGCACGCTGATCGAGAATTCGCCCGATACCATCGCCCGCTACGATGCCGATTGCCGGCGCATCTACGTCAATCCGGCGTTCTGCCATCTGGCCGGTTACGCCCCGCAGGAGCTGCTCGGCAAACGCCCAACCGAAGTGCCGGGCGGCCCCAACATCGCACAATACGAAGAAAAAATCCGTGCCGTGCTGAGCAGCGGAGTCAACCAGCAATTCGAGTTGCGCTGGGTAGCGCGCGGCGGCCATGAGACGTGCAGCCACGTCCGCCTGACCGCCGAAGTCGATCTGAACGGCAAGGTGATCTCGGTGCTGGCGGTGGGGCGCGACATCAGCGACCGGATGGAATTCGAGGCGATGATCTGGAAACAGGCGAATTTCGACGCACTGACCAAGCTGCCGAACCGCCAGATGTTCCACGACCGGCTGGAGCACGAGGCGCTGGTAGCCAATCGCTGCGGCCGGCCGATGGTGCTGATGCTGATCGACCTGGACCGCTTCAAGGAAATCAACGATTCGCTCGGGCATGACAAGGGCGATGTGCTGCTGATCGACGCGGCGCGCCGCATCGCCTCCTGCGTGCGCGAATCGGATACTGTGGCACGACTGGGCGGTGACGAATTCACCGTGATCCTGTCGGGTGTAGACGACACCGACAGCGTCGGTCGTATCGCCCAGGCGATCATCGACAAACTCGCCGAACCGTTCACGCTCGGCAGCGAAGAAGCATACATTTCCGCCAGCATCGGCATTACGCTCTACCCCAACCACGCCAGCAACCTCGACATGCTGTTCAAACATGCCGATCAGGCGATGTACGTGGCCAAGAGCGCCGGGCGCAACCGCTTCTGCTATTTCACCCCCGACCTGCAGGAAGCGGCACAGCGGCGCCTGCGCCTGACCAGCGACCTGCGCAGCGCGCTGGCCGGGCAGCAGCTGCTGGTTTACTACCAACCGATCGTCGAATTGGCCACCGGCAAGGTTTACAAGGCCGAAGCGCTGGTACGCTGGCAGCATCCGGAACGCGGCATGATCAGCCCGGCCGAATTCATCGGGCTGGCGGAAGAAACCGGGCTGATCGTACCGATCGGCGACTGGGTATTCCAGCAGGCGGCGCAACAGGCACGGCAATGGCGCAGCCGCTTCGTTCCGGCATTCCAGATCAGCATCAACAAATCGCCGGTACAGATCCGCCACGAAGAAGTCAATGTCGCGCAATGGCCGGCATACCTGCGTCAGCAGGGCATGCCGGGGCAAAGCATCGCCATCGAGATTACCGAAGGGCTGCTGCTCAACGCCGAACCGCAGATCAACCAGAAACTGCTGGCATTCCGCGATGCCGGCATCCAGGTGGCAATCGACGATTTCGGCACCGGTTATTCCTCACTGGCCTACCTGAAGCGCTTTGATATCGACTACCTGAAAATCGACCGCTCGTTCGTCAACAATCTCGCCGACGACGCCGACAACCAGGCCCTGTGCGAGGCGATCATCGTCATGGCGCACAAGCTGGGCCTGAAAGTGATCGCCGAAGGCGTCGAGACCGCCGCGCAGCGCGACCTGCTGGCTGCGGCCGGTTGCGACTTCGCCCAGGGCTACCTGTATTCGCGCCCGGTGCCGGCCGCGCAGTTCGAGCAGTGGGCATGGCCGGCAGCCGCGCCCGGCGCAGTCTCCGGCACCGCCGACCAGGCCGGGCTGACACACTGAGGCAGCCGGTTGCGCCACTACCGGCAAAGCGCGCTATCATCGCCACTTGCCGTTGTCGTAGCCGCCATGAACCCTGCCTCTGATTACTGCCCGCCACCGCCCGATCCGGACTGGATCCTGGCGGTCGATTCCACGTTCATACTGCTGAACAAGCCAGCCGGCCTGCTGTCGGTGCCGGGCCGCGGCGCCGACAAGCAGGATTGCGCTGCCAGCCGGATACAGGCGCAGTTTCCCGACGCCCTGATCGTGCACCGGCTGGACATGGCGACCTCCGGGCTACTGCTGCTGGCGCGCGGGCCGGCGATGCAGAGCCGGCTGTCGCAACTGTTCCGCGAGCGGCAGGTGGACAAGCGCTACCGCGCCGTGGTTGCCGGGCACCTGGCGCAGGATGAGGGGGAAATCGACCTGCCACTGATCACCGACTGGCCGAACCGGCCGCTGCAGAAAGTCGATTTCGTCGCCGGCAAACCATCGCTGACACGCTTTCACCGCGAGGCATACAATGCCGCCAGCGACAGTAGCCGGGTGCTACTGGAGCCGGTTACCGGGCGCTCGCACCAGCTGCGCCTGCACCTGGCCGCGCTCGGCCATCCGATTCTGGGCGACGAACTGTACGCCGGCATCCACCGCAGCCGCGCACCGCGCCTGCTGCTGCACGCCTGCAGCCTGAGTTTCCCGCACCCGCTCACCGGGCACCGCTGCCAGTACAGCAGTGCTGCGCCATTCTGAACCCATGCCCGACATTGCGCCCGCCATGCCGCTTTGGGTCGGCTTTACCGGAATCGCCGGGCTGCCAGAGAGTATCGGCGACGCACTGCTGACCGGCTCCGAACGGCAACGCCTGGCCCGGCTGCACCATCCGCTCGGCCGCCGGCAATTCATCGCCGGGCGCTGGCTGCTACGCCAGTTGCAACGACATGCCGGCGCCGCGCAGGTGCCGCTGATACAGGCCGGCGACGGCAAGCCATCTCTCGCCGCCAGCGACGGCTGGCACTGCAATCTGGCGCACAGCGAGGAACTGGTCGCCTGCGTCTTGAGCCGCGCGCCGTGCGGCATCGATGTCGAGGCAATCCGGCCGCTCGCTGAAATGGCCGGGCTGCTGGCGCACGAATTCGCCAGCGAATGGCACGACTGGCAGCTTCGGCACGGCGCGCGGCCGCTGCCGGCGACGGAGTTTTACCGCTGGTGGACGCTCAAGGAAGCCTGGCTCAAGGCCACTGGCGGCAATCTCGCCAGCATGGCGCAAATCCGCCTGGCCGGGCTCGATAACGGCACGCCGCACTGCGCCGGCCCGCTGGCACGCGGCCCGCAGCAACTGCTGGAGCTGGAACTGCGCCCCGGTTATCGTACTGCGGCGTGCCTGCTGAGCGACACAGTAGCAACCGTGCACTGCGTTGAATTCACTATCCAAACAAGCACCTGATAACACAAGACAATTTCCCCATTATTTTATTTGCTAGAATAATTATTCTATTTTTGTCGCAAATAAAATAATGTACTATGCTCATTCTGCCTGCCCCGGTTTACCCCATGCATTACGAAGAATTCCAGCGCCAGCTGGGCAAAGCCGGGCTTAGCCTGCGCGAGTTTGCCCAACTGCTGAAAATGAACCGCAATTCGATCAGCAACTATGCCCGCATCGGCAGCGTACCGGCGCATCTGGCGGTGATTGCGGCGTTGCTGGGCGAAATGGCAGAGCGGCAGGTCGATTTTCGCGCCGTGCTGGCAAAACTCGACATCGAAGAAAAAAAACCGCGCGGCGCGGGCATCAAAGGCCGGTTTGGCGGCTCGCGCCAGGCCGATCTGTTCGACGGCAACTGAAAGCAGCACAGACTGCAAGCAGCCTGCCCGACGGGCTCACCACATCACACCGGACAAGACAGGAGACAGGAATGCACGCTTACGATTGGCTGGAGGGTATCCGGCGGCTGAAAAGCCATTTGACCCGCAGCCTCGCCCGTCCCGACGCCACCGCACAGGCAGCCGTGGCAGATGCCGGCATCCGCCTGCAGCCCATGCCGGCGGCAGTCGATGCGGAATTGCCGCAGGTCTTCTATTTCCGCCGCAAGCCGGCACCGGCACTGGACAGCGTGGCCAACAACGGCTGATCCGCGGCGCCGGCAGCGACTAGCGGCCGTGTCACAATTCAGTCACGATCGGCTTGTAAGATACGCCCCACGCAAGCCAGCGTGACCCAGGCCGGGGTGGGTCCGATACCCCAGGCACCAATACAAGACGCCAGCCGCAGGGCTGGCGTTTGCCTTTGCCCGGCTGCCGTAGCCCTGTTGCAGCGCCGGGCCAGGCCCAGCGGCAGCTGCAGATTCAAATGCCAAACAGCGCTATGATTAGGCCCCTCATTCCTTGCCAGAAGAGCAGTTCAACATGATCGGACGCATTGCCGGATTGATAGTCGAAAAACAGCCGCCACAAATCGTGGTCGATGTGAATGGCGTGGGTTACGAAATCGATGTGCCGATGGGGACATTCTACGAGTTGCCGCATCCGGGCGAAAAGGTCACGCTGTTCACCCACTATGTGGTGCGCGAGGACGCACATCTGCTGTATGGCTTTGCCAGCCGCAGCGAGCGCGAAACCTTTCGCCAGCTGCTGAAGATTTCCGGCATCGGCGCCAAGACGGCGCTGGCGATCCTGTCCGGCATGAACGCCGACGAACTGGCGCTGGCGGTATCCGGCGAAGATGTGGCGCGGCTGTCGCGCGTGCCGGGGAT
>CALMFQ010000374.1 GCA_937863215.1 uncultured Pseudomonadota bacterium | reverse complement strand
AGTCAACGGGCGGGAAGCGTCAGGCCGAGAAACGCGCGATGAGCCGCCAGCTGCAACGGCTGGCGGGTGCGGTTTCGGGCGAATTCGCAGCAAGCGGGCATTCCTTTATCGGGAACAGGCCGTGCGTATCGTCGAGCAAAGCAGGCATCAGACGGCAGAATTGCCGGAAGCCGGTCAGCCGCTGGCGCACTCCGCTGCCGCAAAGGCAAGCCAGGCGGCGGCGATAGTGCGCAAAACGGCGACGCGGGCAGCGGCGTCGGCAACGACGCAGACGGACAGTAAACCCGCGGCCGCCGCAAGCGGCGCCTAATCCTCGTTTTGGCGCTGCAGCGCGGTCACTTCGGCCACGTCGCCATGCATGCGCCAGCGCACATCCAGATCGTACAGTTTCACACCGTAATCGCGCTCCGCTCGGCTGTCGCTGCGATACGCCGGGCGCGGATCGTAGGCCAGCAACTGCGTTACCAGCTCACGCAGGCGCGGCCGCTCGCGCTGCAACAGCGTCAGTTGCCGTTCTGCCTGCGGCGCGAAGCGCACCTGCACCGGCGCCGGCGGATCGTCCGGCGCAAAGCCGCCGCTGGCGCCCGGCAACGCATCGGCGTACGGCAGATACGGTTTGATATCGAACACCGGCGTGCCGTCGAGCAGATCCACCCCCGCCAGGCGCAGGCTGACGCCGGCACCGGTGTCGATACCGTCCAGCCGCACTACCGACAGGCCGAGCGGATTGGGACGGAATGTCGAGCGCGTTGCGAACACTCCGAGCCGGGCATTGCCACCCAGCCGCGGCGGTCGCACCGTCGGCCGCCAGCCCTGCGCTGCAGTGGCATGGAAACCGAAAATCAACCACACGTGGGAAAAGCCTTCCAGCCCGCGTACCGCTTCGGCACGATTGTACGGTGGCAGCAGCTCCAGCGTTGCTTCGGCGGCGTCGATCAGGCCCGGCTGGCGCGGAATGCCGAATTTTTCCTTGAAGCAGGAACGGATGATGCCGATCGGCTCAAGCTGCAGTTCAGCCACGCAGTTGCTCCTGCAGGCGCTGGCGGTATTCACCCGGCACCGCACCGGTCCAGCGCCGGAATGCGCGGTAGAACGCGCTGGCGTCGGAAAAATTCAGCAATACCGCGATCTGCCCCAGCGTCAACAATGGGTCGGCGATGTAATCGAGCGCCAGCTTGTGGCGCACTTCGTCGAAAATCTGCACATAGCTGCAGCCCTCCTCTGCCAGCCGGTTCTGCAGCGCACGCGGCGACAGGCCTAGCACTGCGGCGATCTGCTCTTTCTGCGTCGAACCCTGAATCAGCAGATGCTGCAACACGGTGGCGACGCGCATTTTCCAGCTGATCGATTGCTCCAGCGACGCCAGATGCCGCCGCGCCA
>CALMFQ010000373.1 GCA_937863215.1 uncultured Pseudomonadota bacterium | reverse complement strand
ACCCGCTATATCCTGCCGCAGCTGATACCGCAGCAGGTCGCGTTGCGTGATATGAGCCGCGCCGGGCTGCTGCTCGACCGCGTTTTCGACGCTGCTGCGCGGCTGCGTTGGCTGGTAGCGGCTGTCGTGGTGCTCGGCATCGGCGTGGTGGTGGCGCAGCGCGACGATATGTGGAACCGCCAGTTGACCGCGCTGAGCCCGATCTCGAAGCAGCAGGGCGAGCTCGATGCCAGCCTGCGCGCCGATCTGGGCGGTGCCGATATGCGTTATGTCGCCAGCTTCACCGCGCCGGATCAGGAAACCGCGCTGCAGCTGGCCGAGCGTGCCGGCTCGGTGTTGCAGCAACTGGTGGAGCGCAAGACGATCGGCGGCTTCCATACCCCGAGCCAGTTGTTGCCGAGCCTGGCCACCCAGCGCGCGCGTCAGGCGGCACTGCCGGCCGCCCCGCAAGCACAGGCGAATCTGCGGGCGGCGCTTGAGGGGCTGCCGGTCAAGGCCGACAAGCTGGCGAATTTCCTTGCCGATGTGGAAACGGCGCGCACTGCGCCACCGCTGGACCGATCCGCGTTGCAGGGCTCGTCTGCCGCCGTGTTGCTCGATTCGATGCTGATCCGCCGCGCCGGCGACTATCTGGTGCTGATGCCGTTGCGCTCACCCGGTGTCGGTGCGCACGGCGATCTGATCGATGTGGAGCAGGTCAGCAAGGCCTTGCAGCAGGCCGGCCTGCAGCAGGCGGTGGCGATCGATCTGCTGGAAGAAACGACGCAGATTTTCGAAAGCTATATGCACGAAGCCTTGCTGCTGGCCGGCTTTGGCTGCCTGGCGATTGTGTTGCTGCTGCTGTTTACCTGCAAGCCGTGGCAGGTGTTGCGCGTCTCGTTGCCGTTGTTCTGCGCCGTGGTGTGCGTCACCGCGATTCTGCTGCTCTGCGGCGTGCGCCTCAACATCCTGCATCTGGTTGGCCTGCTGCTGGTGGTGGCGGTAGGCAGTAACTACGCGCTGTTTTTCGTGCGCGACGACGCTGCCGACAGCGCCGTGCCGCAACGCCAGGTCAGCGTATCGCTGTTGATGGCGAACCTGACCACGGTGACCAGCTTCGGTCTGCTCGGCGCCTCGAAAGTGCCGGTGCTGGCGGCAATCGGTTCCACGGTCGGCATCGGCGCATTCCTTGCGCTGTTGTTCTCGGCGATGCTGGCGCGGCGGAGTACCGATGCAGACGCACGCTGACCTGCTGCCCGGCGCGCGCCGGCCGGACAGTCTGCTGGTGATGCTGCCGCCGGCCAAGGCCACGCTCGACGACCTGCTCGAACAGGGATTCGTCGCCGCAGTGCGCGCGCGGCAATTGCCGGTCGATGTGATGCTGGTGGCGGTCGGCTATGAACAAGTGATGGCCAAGACCGTTGCCGTGTCGCTGCGCGAGCAGGTGATCGGGCCGGCACTGGCGTCCGGCTACCGCCATATCTGGCTCGGCGGCATTTCGCTCGGCGCATTCAATGCGCTGCACTATGCCGCGGTCTACGCCGCCGATCTGGCCGGGCTGCATCTGCTGGCGCCGTATCCCGGCACCGGCGATATCCTGCGCGAAATCGAGACTGCCGGCGGCCCGGCCGCCTGGGCAACGCTTCCCGAGCGTTCCGACGCCGACGAACGGCTGTGGTGGCACTGGCTGTGGCGCGAATCGACCCGCGGCCAGCAGGCCAAGCCGCTGTATCTCGGCCTTGGCAGCGACGACCGCTTTATCCGTGGTCAGCGGCAACTGGCGAGCCTGGTGGCGGCGGCCGATATCGACGAGATTGCTGGCGATCATAGCTGGCCGGTATGGTGCAGCCTATGGCAACGTTGGCTCGACCGCGGCTGGCTGGCCAACGGCGGCTGGCAGAATGCGGGTGGTCTGGCATGAGCTGGCGCCCATCGCCGTTCATCTGGCTGTGTATCGGCTTGCATCTGCTGCTGCCGCCGCTATTGTGGCTGGAACCGCAACGCTGGCCGATGTTGCTGCTGGCGCTGCTGCTGTTGCACACAGTGATCGCACTGGTCGGCCTATTGCCGCGCAGTAACTGGCTTGGCGCCAACCTTACGCGCTTGCCGCCGGCCGCCGTTGCGCGCGGCGAAGTGGCGGTTACCATTGACGACGGCCCGGACCCGGTGGTGACACCGCAGGTGCTGGCGATCCTGCAGCGTCATGGCGCGACTGCGACGTTCTTCTGTATCGGCGAACGCGCTGCCGCCCATCCTGAACTGTGCCGCATGATTGCCGCGGCCGGGCATGCAGTCGAGAACCACGGCCAGCGCCACCGCAAGCACACGTCGCTATTCGGCACCGGTGGCTGGCTGCGCGAAGTGGGCGAGGCGCAGGCAACACTGCGTGACATCACCGGTAGTACACCAGGGTTCTATCGTCCGATTGCCGGGCTGCGCAATCCGTTGCTCGAACCGGTATTGCAGCGTCTGGGTTTGCGGCTGGCGAGCTGGACACGGCGCGGTTTCGATACGCAAACCGATGATCCGGCTAAGGTTTATGCTAAAATCGCGCGCGGTCTGAGCGCCGGCGACATTCTGCTGCTGCACGACGGCAACGCAGCCGGCGCTGCCGCTGGCCGGCCGGTGATTGTCGATGTACTGCCGCGCCTGCTGGACGAGCTGGCGGCGCGCAATCTGAAAACCGTAACCCTGCGACAGGCATGCACCCCAGTCTGAAAAAACGTCTGCTCGATGCTGCCACCGCACCGTACCGCTCGGCCGGCGTTGCCGATTATTACTGGGCGCGCGGCAAGCTGGCGGGCGATCCGATTT
>CALMFQ010000372.1 GCA_937863215.1 uncultured Pseudomonadota bacterium | reverse complement strand
ATCGGGAAGAAACGTTCCATCGCCATGCCATACAGTGCGCTGGACCCGCCAACGCCGGCGCCGATGAACGGCGTAAATACATGTGAACGCCCATGGTCGGTCTGTAGCCGGATCAGGTCCGCTGCACGACCGCCGCAGCGATAGATTTCCTCGCGTGATTGGCTGGGGCTGACCTGCAGTAGACTTTCCGCATACGCCCCTGTGCTGGCTTGTTGCGATGCAATACCACGCTCACACAGCAACACCTGCTTTCCTGCTTTAGCCAGTGCATATGCCAAGGTGCCGCCGCCGATACCGCTGCCGATTACTACATAATCCCAGTCGGTGGTGGCAGCCTGTTGAGCACCGACTTCAGTGGTCACCAAGGTATTCATGCAACAACTCTTGAAAGTTAGCCGCCGCATTTTGATGCTGATTGCGTATTCGTTCTGCCAAAGTGGAGGCGCGTTGTCGCATCTCGGCCTGGGCGGTTAGCTCTTGGACGCGGCCGGAGATCTGACGGCTATTTAGCTGGCCGGAACGCAGCATTATGCCGACACCCGCATTCCCGAACAATTCCGCATTCAGATACTGATCCAGATTCACCGGCAGGCTGAGGCTGGGTTTGCCGTGTTCCAGTGCCAGATAGCAGGAGGGGCTGCCGCCGTTGCAGATGATCAGGTCGGCACGTTTGCAGGCGTCTTCGGCATTGATGAATTCGGAGAGAAAGATATTGTCGGCGTGACTGGTGATATTGACGCGTCCGGCAGTGGCGGCGATGACGCTGATGGGCTGGTCGGCAAGCGCTTCGAGCACGATCGGCAGCAGGTGGCCATGGCCGGAGCTGCCGAGGTTGGCATAGACCACCGGTTTGTCCTGTGGGATTTGCTCCCACCAGTCCGGGCGCGGAATCGGTGCCGACCAGTGGATTGGCCCGATGAAACGATGATTGGCTGGTAGCGGGTGCATTGGCACCAGCTCCGGGCTGTCGGCATAGCAGGTCCAGTCACCGGCGGTGTATGCATGGCGCAGGTCGTGTGCCACCGTGGGCAGGCCAAAGTGCTTGAGCATGGCATTGACTGGCTGTGCATGCAGGGCAAATGCGATCGGCTGTGCCAGGTTGAACAGCCATTGGGCAACGCTGACACCGACTATGCGCGTCAACGGTATTTCCGGAACGATGTATCTGATTTTTGCGTACGGGCTCCAGTAGGCGTTGGTGACGTTGATGTAGGGCACCTTGGCGCGCCGGGCGCTGGCTGCCAGCGACAGGCGAAAATCGCCAACCACTGCGTCGGGCTTGAACGAGTCGATCAGGCGCAGGTCTTCCTCGGCGTAATCGATGAGAATCTGTTTGTTGTAAATCGGTTTGCCACCATCAAGGGCGGCAAAGAAATGCTGGCTGGAAATGGTCTGGATGGTGGTCATTGCCACGGCTGGACTGCCAATTACCTTGGCGTAGCGCGGATCGGCCGCCAGCAGCACCTGATAGCGTGCCGGGTCGAGCGATTCGGCAAGCGTCAGCATGCGGCCTACGTGCGCCAGCGTTACCGCTTCGGCCATGAACAGGATTTTCTTGCGCGTTTGAGTCATGTTTCGGGTTTCAGGTTGCCGACAGTCATTCAGGGCGGTAGGCCAGCTGGTCCAGCGATAACCGTGTTGAACGCGAGGTAGCGGCCGGCCCGTGGCCGATGCGGCCCATGAACGCCGCGCGGCCCAGTGTATCGTTGCCGATTAGCGTGCTGAAGCGTTGAGTCAGCTGTTCCGCCTGTTCCCACAGCCCTGCGGTAGTCGAAAAGCGTTTACCCGAGCGGACATAGGCGGCGAAGATCAGCGGGGTCATCTCCGGCTGCAGTTGCAGGCCGAGGCTGGTTGCGGTGAGCCAGAAGCGTTGCATGATTTTGCCGGCCTCGATGTAGTCGTCAACGCTCTGCGGCGGCGTTGGCGCAAGCAGCATGAAATGTGCCGCGCAGCCAAGCGCCGGGACCAGGTCCAGCTGGATGCGCGGCAGCCAGGTTCCAGCCAGGTAACGGTTCATGAAGTTGACTCGCGACCAGCTTTGCATCGCCCATTTCATCAGCTTCAGGCCGACCGGGTCCATGCCGATGGCGCGGTCGGGCATCTTGTCGGCGCTGAACTGGCTGTCCCATTCGATTACCGAGCGGTGGACTTCGAACGCTTCCGGCATCGTCAGGCGGATCTTGGCGTTGGCAAACAGCAGGCTCGCCATCTGCCGGCGCTTGGCGGCGCCTTCCAGCCAGACGATGCGGAAATGCGCTCCAAGTGCCTTTTCCAGCGCAGCTTTCTCGCTGGTGTTGAGCGGCCGAGTGGAAAGCTTGCGTCGCTGCACCGTGCGCGTGGTGATATAGGGCGCCAGCGGATCGGGATGAATTTGTTCGTCCGGCAGCAGCTTGACCGTGAAGCATTGCCGCCGGTCGTCATTGCTGGGCTGGCTGCGCTGCACATCGACCCGATGTCGATGCACACTGGCAGCAATGCGGATGGTTTCCAGCAGGGCGCCAAGCGAGAGCTGGCTGGGGTGGCCGTCAATATCGTAAACCACGTGATCGCGGGTGTCGAAACTGTGGATATTGAACGAATCGTCCCCGGTGATTTCGAAGCGCCATACTTGGGTATTGTCGCCGCTGGGGGCCCAGCGTGCCAGATCCAGCACCTGCAGTGCCAGCGTCGCTTGGGTTGAGACGGCTTGGGCCGGGCTCGCCGTTTGTGTGGCGGCAAGTTCCGCTCCTAGCTGCTTGCGCGCGATCGCCAGTGCCAGTCTTTGCAGCGGGTGTTTGTTGCCACCGGGGCGCCAGGTACGTTTGAAACGGTTCTTGTAGGCATCGAACTGGAATCCCCACGGTGCTGCCAGCACTTCACCGCGCCGCAGCAGGATTTTCAGCGCTTCGGTGGCGGCAACGCCGGCGCAGATCTGGCATGCCATTCCGGTGGAAGGCCCGCGCCGTTGTTGCAGGTTGACACGCGTCTTGTCCGCCAGGTAGCCCATGTGCAGCCGTGCCGGTGCCAAGCCAAGCAGGAAGCGGATGCCTTGCTCGAATTCACTCTGGCCTTCGAGCTGAAAATACTCTTCGAATGTCATCTGCCCGGGCAGGAAGCTCAGCACGGCCGTGCCCATGCCGAGCGGGGCGGCGGTAACGGCGGGAATACCCTTTTCGGCGCATTTGCGGAATACCAGCCGGCGTGCGGCAAAAGCGAAAAAATCCAGGCTGTCGACATATAGGTCGACGCCATCGAGAAAGTCGTCGATATTCTGTTCGCTGATCCCGGCTGGAAACAGCCGGATTTGCAGTTCCGGGTTGATGTCGCTGGCCATGCGCGCCAGGGTTTGTGCTTTATCCTGCCCCAGGGTCGACATCATGGCGCCGGCCTGGCGGTTGAAATTCGGGATATCGAAGCTGTCAAAGTCGGCGATGTTGAATGCGCCAATGCCAAGCCGCGTCAGTGTCAGCAGGTGGCCGCCGCCAACCCCGCCCAGGCCGGCGATGGCAATGCGCTTACTACGCAGAATGGCCTGCTCCGGTTCGGTTACCCAGCCGATATTGCGGGAGAAAGCCTGTCCGTAATCGAACATAGAGAGTCCTGTGCAGGAATGGTGGTGATGCTGGCGATATGCCGGCCTGTGTACCTGGCCTGGCCGCGCAGCCGGTATGCCCCGGCGGTTCAGTGTGGATACATATTGGTCAGGCGCCCGGCAATACCGGATTCTTCCGCCGGCGAGAAGAAATAAGGATACAGTGAGCGTTCGTCGGCCACGCCGATGTTGCCGCCGAAACGTTCGATCATCTGGTGTGCCTTTTTCAGGTCCAGTCGCAGCAAAACCGCCGGCGCGTTGACGCGCGGATTCATGCGTTCTTCACCGAGCACCTCGAAACACAGCATGCGCTGATAAAAACGTACATGGCGCGGATTGACCTCGATCAGCACATCGTGGTAGCCGCGAATCAGATAGGCGGTGATGAAGGAGATATGAAACAGTGCTGCGAGTACTTTTTTCGACTTGATCTCGCCATCCACCGCCAGCTTGATGAATTCGCACAGTTTGCGCCCAGCGCTGCGCAACTCGTCGGTTTTGTCCCTGTACAACTGATCGACCAGCAGGCCGACATCCGAGTCAAAGTTGATGCTCATCGTTCCGACTGCCATATCCTTGTCGCTGGCAACAAAGGTAATGCGGTTCGGGTTGTCTTCAATCACCGGAGATGTGGCGTAGCCGCGCCACGAGTACATCTTGTTGATCAACATGCCGGCCGAGCTACGCTGACCAGCGTTATCGGCAAGACGGATTTTCAGCTCTTGTTGTTGCATCGCTAATTCTTGGGTGCCTTCAATTTCAGTCTCTTCGTGGCACAAAGCCCGAGACGTTGCAGGCCTTTCAAAAGGCACGCCGATAATCGTATTGTCGCTGTCATCAGTTAGTGGAGTCATGGCGGACACCTTCAATCAGCATTTCTCGGGGCGTGGAGTGCATGAGAAAAGTATAGAGCTAAATCGGGGGGCTGCCATTGGCGACAAATTCTACGTTAGTTCAATGGCTTGTTACACATTATGCGTGTGTGCGGATAAGCAGGCTCTATATGTGAAGTGTCAAATGTGTCAGCGGGCGGATTATTGGCGGCGTGGGGGCGGAACGGCCAGGTTGAGACCAGCGTGCACTAAGCTGCTGGTTTTTTAGGTATATTCAGAATGAATTTATATGCCTTGTTTGTAATGCCAGCGTGCTTGCTGCGGTAAATTGCCGCAGCTGCAGTGGGCCATTTGCCTGCTGTTGCTGCCGCCGGTTGCGCAAATCACGCTTCATCCGGCCAGAGCACGGCCTGTAGCACGACTTGCCGAGCCCCGTCGCGTGTACGCTGGCTGAACCACCAGACCGCGCTTTTCTTGATGCTCCAATCTTGCCGAACTCCCGCCAATAAGCGGGCGGCTGCTTGCCCGAGGCTGGGTTGGTGGCCTACCACCAGCAATGTCTGATTGC
>CALMFQ010000371.1 GCA_937863215.1 uncultured Pseudomonadota bacterium | reverse complement strand
AAGGCCTTGCCGGTGGTTGGCGCCGAGCGCCAGTTGCTCGGCATCGTTTCATTGCACGATTTCTTTATCGGTCACGACAACCAGCCCCTGCCGACGCCACTGGCCGGGCAGGGGATGGCACGGCCGATTGCCCGGTTGATGACGCAGCAGGTTGCGGTAGCGCGCCCGACGCAGCCGATAGTGGAGTTGGTAAAGCTGTTTTCCGATGCTGGCCTGCATCATCTGCCGGTGGTCGACGCGCAGCAGCGGGTGGTGGGAATGATCACCCAGTCGGATCTGGTTGCGGCGCTGTTTGCTACCGGGATCAGGCTGGCCGGCTGATCGTTGCCGCAGACGTGCAGGCGAGCGCGGCCGCTCTATTGCGCGTCGGGGTTCTTGCCGACGATGTCTTTGTAGAAAGCCTGAATTGCCGCCATGTCCTGCTCGACATTGCCGGTTGGATGGAATACCGGGCCGAATCCGCCCACCTTGCGGCGGAAATCCAGGAACGCCAGTACGATCGGCACCTGTGCGCCCACCGCGATGTGATAAAAGCCGGATTTCCATTGCCGCACCTTGGCACGCGTGCCTTCCGGCGGAATGGTCAGCACCAGTTGTTCCGAGCGGTTGAACACGTCCACCATCTGCTGTACCAGATTGTTCGATTTGCTGCGGTCCACCGGCACTCCGCCCAGCCAACGCATGACCGGCCCGAGCGGTCCTTTGAACAGCGACGACTTGCCCATCCAGTAGATTTTCGCCCGTGCGGCAAAACAGATCCCCAGCGTGACCGGAAAATCCCAGTTGCTGGTATGCGGCGCGGCAATCATCACGTATTTCGGCAGATCGTAGAATTTGCCTTCCAGGCGCCAGCCGGCCAGGCGCAGACAGGCGATCGAAATCCATGCAAACAGGGTCCGGATTACAGGGGTGTCGAAAATCGTGTAATGCATGGCAGGTCCAGAATCCGGGCACAGAAGTGAGGCGCGACTATATCCGATTCGCTGTACTGGGTAAACGCTTGTATTGCCCGGAAAAAACCACCGCCGCGCCGCCCCGGTCATGACCGGGGTTCAGTGTGCTTGGCCGGATTCCCCGACCATGGCCGAATCGGCTACAATCGACAGATACCTGCCAGACCTTTTTTGCGCCCGGCCCTGTTGTATTTGATTTGTCGGATATGCCCCGCCGGCTGCGCTTGCGACACTGACTTTGACATGAATATTCTGCTCAGCAACGACGATGGTTACTTCGCTCCCGGCCTGGCAATCCTGGCAGAAACGCTGGCGCAATTTGCCTCCGTTACCGTGGTCGCGCCGGAGCGCGACCGCAGCGGTGCGAGCAATTCGCTGACGCTCGATCGCCCGCTGATTTTGCGCCAGGCCGCCAACGGTTTTTATTTCGTCAATGGCACGCCCACCGACTGCGTGCATCTGGCGGTGACCGCATTGCTCGAATCCCCGCCGGACATGGTGGTGTCGGGAATCAACAATGGTTCCAACATGGGCGAGGACACCATCTATTCCGGCACGGTTGCCGCCGCTACCGAAGGCTACCTGCTCGGCATTCCGTCACTCGCAATCTCGCTCACCGGCAAGCGCGGCGAGCACTATCGCACTGCGGCCCGGGTTGCTGCCGAACTGGTGCAGCGTCACCGGCGTAGTCCGCTGCAGCAACCGATGTTGCTGAATGTCAACGTGCCGGATATCCCCTATGAGCAATTGCAGGGCTGCGCGCTGACGCGGCTCGGCCGGCGCCATCGGGCCGAAGGCATGATCAAGGCCGCCAATCCGCGCGGCGAAACGGTTTACTGGATCGGCGCGGCGGGCGCAGCACAGGATGCCGGTGCGGGAACGGATTTTCACGCCACCGACGCACACAGCATATCGATCACCCCTTTACAGATTGACCTGACTGCCTATACTCAGTCCGATTTGGTCAAGGATTGGCTCGCCCGATGAAAACCCAGATAAACGGCATCGGCATGACGTCGCAGCGTACGCGCGAGCGCATGGTGGAACGGCTGCGCAAGGAAGGCGTCAGGGACGAGGTTGTGCTGGGCGTGATGGCCTCGGTGCCGCGCCATATTTTCGTCGATGAAGCGCTGGCGCATCGCGCCTATGAAGACGTGTCGCTGCCGTTGCTGCTGGGGCAGACCATTTCGCAGCCATATGCCGTCGCCCGCATGTCGGAGTTGCTGCGTGCCGGCGGGCCGCTCAACAAGGTACTCGAAATCGGCACCGGCTGCGGCTACCAGACCACCGTGCTGGCCAAGCTGGCGCGCGAGGTCTATTCCATCGAACGCATCGCGCCCTTGCTCGACAAGGCGCGCCAGCATCTGCGCGAAATGCGCACCCTCAATGTGCGCCTGCGCCACGGCGACGGACACGCCGGAATCCCTGAAGCGGCGCCGTTTGACGCCATTTTGCTGACTGCCGCGGCGACCCATGTGCCACAGGCTTTGCTGCAGCAATTGGCGGTCGGCGGACGCATGATTCTCCCTCTTGGCACTACCGAACAATATCTCTGGTTAATCGAACGTCATGCAGAAGGTTTCGTTGAAACCAAGCTTGAGCCGGTACGCTTTGTACCGCTTGTTGCTGGTACTGCTTGACATTCGCGAAAAGCCTGAATATTGTATTCACCACAATATAAAGAAGTGCTGAAATACCAGCATCGGAAGAGGCCCGGAATGGTCTCAGGGACAAGGGAAGGAGACGTCGTCCGGTTAATCTGCCGGAGTCGTCATGCATGTCTGAGCGTTGTGGTGTGTTTTCTCGCTGCCTGTGCAGCCGCACCGACGAAAGCCCCCGTTTACGACGGGCAGGCGAATGCCAGGCATGCAGCAAAACCAAAAACTCCCCCCTCAAGCAA
>CALMFQ010000370.1 GCA_937863215.1 uncultured Pseudomonadota bacterium | reverse complement strand
GATTGATGCGGCGCAGGATCGGCGTGGCGCCGTAGCCGGCATCGGCCTGTTCGATACGCAACAGTGGGTTTGGGCTGGATTCCGGGTCGCGGAAACGGAAGGTGAACGGCGAATCGACCTTGGCCGCGGCAATCAGCTCCATCCGTTCCAGCGCCTTGACACGGCTCTGCGCCTGTTTGGCCTTGGTTGCCTTGGCCTTGAAGCGATCGATGAACGACTGCAGGTGAGCGATTTCGCGTTGCTGCTTCTGGAATGCCGATTGCTGCTGTGCCAGCCGTTCGGCTTTCTGGCGTTCGAAATCTTCGTAATTGCCGGTGTACAAGGTGATGCCGCAATTGGCGACATGGGCGATCTGGTTGATGGTGGCATCGAGGAAATCGCGGTCGTGCGAGATCAGCAGCAGGGTGCCGGGATAAGCGCGCAGCCAGTTCTCCAGCCACATTACCGTTTCCAGATCGAGGTGATTGGTCGGCTCGTCCAGCAGCAGCAGGTCGGAGCGACACATCAGCGCCTGCGCCAGGTTCAGGCGCATGCGCCAGCCGCCGGAAAAGGCCGACACCGGCGTCTGCAGCTGTTCCTGGGCAAAGCCGAGGCCGGCCAGCAGCTTGGCGGCGCGGGCGTTGGCGCTGTAGCCGTCGACATGGTCGAGTTGTGCGTGCAGCTCGGCGATCCGCGTACCGTCGTGCGCCAACTCGGCTTCTGCCAATGCCTGTTGCAACTGGCGCAGCTCGTGGTCGCCGTCGATCACGTAATCGAGTGCGGCCAGTGGCAGTGCCGGCGTTTCCTGCGCCACATGGGCGATGGTGATGCGTGGCGGCAATTCCACATCGCCGGCATCGCTGTGCAACTCGCCGCGCAGCAGCGCGAACAGGGTCGATTTGCCGCAGCCGTTGGCACCAACCACGCCGACTTTCTGCCCCGGCTGGATGGTCAGGTTGACGCGTTCGAAAATCGGCTTGGTGCCGCGTTGCAGCGACAGGTTTTTCAGACAGATCATGCCGATTGCTCCGCGTTTGTCAGGCTGCCCAGATCCCAGCGCGGCTTGACACTGAAGCTGCCATTGCCGCTATGGGCCTGTTGCAGTCGCTGTGCGCCGGCAAAGGCAATCATTGCGCCATTGTCGGTACAGAATTCCAGTGGTGGATAAAATACCTGAAAACGTTTGCGCTCGGCCTGCAGGTCGAGTTGCTGGCGTAACTGTTTGTTGGCGCCGACGCCTCCGGCAATCACCAATTGCTTTAGCCCGGTCTGTTTCAGTGCTTTCAGCGATTTCTTCACCAGCACCTCGACAATCGCCTCCTGGAAGGCGGCACAGATGTCGGCACGGGTTTGCTCGTCGATCTGCGGCTGTTCGCGTACCAGCGTCAATACCGCGGTTTTCAGTCCGGAAAAGCTGAAATCCAGATCGGGCGAGTTCAGCATCGGCCGCGGCAGCGTGAAACGTTGCGGGTCGCCTTGTTCGGCCAGCTTCGATAGCAGCGGGCCGCCGGGGTAGGGCAGGCCGAGCAGTTTGGCGGTTTTGTCGAAAGCTTCGCCGGCAGCGTCGTCCAGTGTTTCTCCCAGCAATTGGTAACGGCCGACGTCATCGACACGCATCAGTTGGCTATGGCCACCTGAAACCAGCAAGGCAACGAACGGGAATCGCGGCGCCGGGTCGGCCAGTAGCGGCGACAGCAAGTGGCCTTCGAGATGATGTACGGCGATGGTCGGCTTGTTCAGAGCCACCGCCAGCCCGTTGGCAATGCTGGCGCCGACCAGCAGCGCGCCGGCAAGGCCGGGGCCGGCCGTGTAGGCGATGGCATCGACATCGCTCAGGTTGCGGCCGGCGGCTTTCAGGCATTCACCGGTCAGCGGCAATACACGGCGGATGTGGTCGCGCGATGCAAGTTCCGGCACCACGCCGCCGTATTCGGCATGCATTTTCATCTGGGTGTGCAGCCGATGGGCCAGCAGGCCATGTTCAGTGTCGTACAGCGCAATGCCGGATTCGTCGCAGGAAGTTTCAATACCAAGAACAAGCATTTAAATGCCACGAAAGCGAAAAGAAACGGATTTTACCCGCCGCCAGCGCGCGGACAGAAACTTTTTCTGCTTGCTTTTGGCAAAAAACCGATTTTCTGCTTGAAATCAGATCGCTGGCTTGCTAGCATTGCTCTTTTCCGATAAACCCTACCTTTTAGAATTGAGGTCGATGTAAATGCCTAGTGTCCGCGTCAAGGAAAATGAGCCATTCGAAGTGGCTATGCGCCGTTTCAAGCGTACGGTTGAGAAAACCGGTCTGCTGACCGAGTTGCGTGCTCGTGAGTTTTACGAGAAACCGACCGCTGAACGTAAGCGCAAACTTGCTGCGGCCGTGAAGCGTCACTACAAGCGTCTGCGTAGTCAGATGCTGCCGCCGAAGATGTACTAAGCGTCGGCGCTTCTAGGTTACACTCAAGGCCGCGTAAGCGGCCTTGTGCATTTCAGGCCGGAAAATCAGATTCAAGGGGGAAATAAATGAGCCTCAAGGCACAAATTCAGGAAGATATGAAAACCGCAATGCGCGAAAAAAACGCGCAAAAGCTCGGCACCATCCGCCTGCTGACCGCGGCAATGAAACAGAAGGAAGTCGACGAACGCGTTGAGCTGACCGATGAAATGATTGTCGCGATCATCGAAAAAATGCTCAAACAACGCCGCGATTCGATCAGCCAGTATGAGTCTGCCGGCCGTCAGGATCTGGCCGATCAGGAAAAATTCGAGCTGAACCTGCTGCAGGGCTATATGCCGGCGCAATTGTCGGCGGAAGAAATCGAAGCTGAAGTTGCCGCCGCGATTGCCGCGACCGGTGCCGCCGGCCCGCAGGATATGGGCAAGCTGATGGGGCTGCTGAAGCCGAAGCTGGCCGGCAAGGCCGATATGGCCGCAGTATCGGCTCTGATCAAGAAAAAACTTGCGGGCTAAGCCCCGTATTCTCCCGTGCGGCATGATGCCATGCCGCAGGCAAACGGCAGCTTGACCCGTGGCCAGAATCCCCGATAGTTTCATTCAGGACCTGCTCAACCGCGTCGATATCGTCGACGTGGTGGAGCGCTACGTGCCGCTGAAAAAGGCCGGGCAGAACTACCAGGCCTGCTGTCCATTTCATTCGGAAAAATCCCCATCGTTCACCGTCAGCCCGACCAAGCAGTTTTACCACTGCTTTGGCTGCGGCGCGCATGGCACGGCGATCAGTTTCCTGATGGAGCATGCCGGCTTGGCGTTTCCCGAAGCAGTCAAGGAGCTGGCTGGTGGCGTCGGCATGCAGGTGCCGGCGGAAGAGTCTACCCCGGCCGAGCGCAAGGCAGCGCAGCAGAAAGCCTTGGTGGAGGCGCTGGATCTGCCGGCGGTAATGCAATTGGCAACCCGGTATTACCGGACACAACTGAAACAATCGCAGCGCGCGATTGCCTATCTGAAAAAACGCGGCCTGACCGGCGAAATTGCCGCCAAATTCGGCCTCGGTTACGCGCCGGATGGCTGGCAGCCGCTGGAGCAGGCGTTTTCCGACTATGCCAGGAACGCTGCGTTACTTGAATCCGGTCTGGTGATCGATAACGAAAACGGCAGGCGCTACGACCGCTTTCGTGACCGCATCATGTTCCCTATCGTCAATCAGCGCGGCATGATCATCGGCTTCGGCGGCCGGGTACTGGACAAGGGCGAGCCGAAGTATCTGAACTCCCCCGAAACCGTGCTGTTCGAAAAGGGTCGCGAGCTGTATGGCCTGTATCAGGCGCGCCAGGCCATTCGCGATGCCGGTAAAGTGATTGTGGTCGAAGGCTATATGGACGTAGTGTCGCTAGCGCAGTATGGCGTCAATTACGCTGTGGCGACGCTCGGTACTTCGACCACGCCGACACACATCCAGAAACTGCTGCGTCAGACCGACCGGGTGGTGTTTTGTTTCGATGGCGACAACGCCGGGCGCAAGGCCGCCTGGCGGGCATTGGAGAACGCCTTGCCATTGTTGCAGGATGGCAAGGCGCTGGATTTTCTGTTTCTGCCGCAGGACGAAGACCCGGATACCTACGTGCGCCATTTTGGTACCGAGCGCTTTGAGCAGCTGCTGGATGAAGACGCGATGCCGTTGACCGGTTTTTTGCTGGCCGAGCTATCGGCAAAGGTCGATATGCAAACCGAAGCCGGGCGCGCCAAGTTGTTGCATCAGGTCAAGCCGCTGCTGGCGCAGATCCAGGCGCCGGCGCTCGCCTTGATGCTGCGCAGCCGGCTGGCCGATCTGGTCGGTGTCGGTCTGGATGAAGTTGACCGGCTGTTTGGCATCCGTAAACCGAAAGCAGGCAAATCGGCCGTACCAGCCGCCAGGACCCCGCGCCAGCCGCCATCGGTAACCCGGCAAATCCTGCAGTGGCTGCTACAGTACCCGGAGCTGGCGCAGGAGGTGACGTTGCCGGACGTGGCGGAAGCGGAAATCGACGCGATTCGCGAAGTGCGCCAGTTCTGTCTCGATTGTGACGAAATACCGTCGCTGGGGCAGATACTTGAGGTGCTGCGTGGCTCGTCGGCAGAGCAGATGGTGCGTCAGACCAGTCGCTTGCTGCTGGATGAAGGAGTCTCGCTGACCGTGGACGAGGCTCGCGATGAATTGAACAGTCTGTCGCAGAGTCTGCAGGCAAAAAGCCTGCGCGAGGAATCGGAACGTCTGCAGCGCAAGGATCAGCAGCAGGGGCTTGACGCGGCAGAGAAAAAAAGACTGATGGAATTGATCGGCTTGCTGAAAAGGTAAGCCGGCCATGGTAAATCCGGCTATAACTTAGGTATAATTTACAGTTTTTCAGAAAAGGTTCAGGAACGAAGTCATGGCGGCAGAGCAAGATTACGACAAGCCCGAAATTCCGAACAACGAACAGGCTGCACCAGCCGCCAAATCCGGGCCGATGGACGCCGAGGCGCGCCGGGCCCGTCTGAAGAATCTGATCGTGCTCGGCAAAGAGCGCGGTTACCTGACCTACGCCGAAATCAACGACAGCCTGCCGGAAGACATGCTCGACGCCGAGCAGATCGAAGGCGTGATCAGCATGATCACCGATATGGGCATCCCCGTCTACGATGAGGCGCCTGATGCCGAACAATTGCTGATGTCGGATGCGACACCGGCAGTGGCCGACGAAGATGCGGTGGAAGAAGCCGAAGCGGCATTGTCGACGGTAGACTCCGAATTCGGCCGTACCACCGACCCGGTGCGTATGTACATGCGTGAAATGGGCACAGTCGAGTTGCTGACCCGCGAAGGCGAGATCGAAATCGCCAAGCGCATCGAAGACGGCCAGAAACACATGATCCAGGCCATTTCCGCCTGCCCGATGACGGTCTCGGAAATGCTGCGCCTGGTGGAAATGGTGGAAAAGGACGAACTGCGTGTCGATGAGCTGATCGACGGCGTCGTTGACCCGAATGCGGTCGAGGAAGAAGAAACCGAGTTCGCCGAGCCGGAAGAAACCGAAGAGCTGGCAGCCGAAGGCGAAGAAGAAGACGAAGAGGGCGGCGGCGGCATGGCGGCGGCCAATCTGGAGCAGCTGAAAGCCGATTTGATGGCCAAATTCGCCATTATTCGGCCGATGTTCGAGAGCATGCTGAAAACGCTGGAAAAACACGGTGTTGGCAGCAAACAGTATCGCGAAGCCCAAGAAGAAATCCTGACCGAATTGTTATCGATCCGCTTCACCGTGAAACAGATCGAGGCAATGTGCGACCGTTTGCGCGGGCTGGTTGATGAGGTGCGCAGCTACGAGCGCGAAATCATGGAAATCTGCGTCAATCGCTGCGGCATGCCGCGTGACCAGTTCATCAGTCGTTTTCCCGGTAACGAGGTCAATCTGGAGTGGGTGGGCGATATCGTTGGTTTGGCCAAGCCCTACAGTGACACGATGGAGCGCCATCGCCACACCATTTTCGAAGCACAGAAAAAGCTGCTGGAGATCCAGCAGCGGGCGATGATTCCGATCAAGGATCTGAAGGAGATCAATCGCCAGATGTCGACCGGCGAAGCGCGTGCACGTCGTGCCAAGCGCGAGATGATCGAAGCCAACCTGCGTCTGGTGATCTCGATTGCCAAGAAATATACCAATCGCGGCCTGCAGTTCCTCGACCTGATCCAGGAAGGCAATATCGGCCTGATGAAGGCGGTGGACAAGTTCGAATATCGTCGTGGCTACAAGTTCTCGACCTACGCCACTTGGTGGATTCGCCAGGCAATCACCCGTTCGATTGCGGATCAGGCGCGAACCATCCGTATTCCGGTGCACATGATCGAAACCATCAACAAGATGAACCGCATCTCGCGGCAAATCCTGCAGGAGACCGGTCTGGAGCCGGATCCGGCGTTGCTGGCGGATAAAATGGAGATGCCGGAAGAGAAAATCCGCAAGATCATGAAAATCTCGAAAGAGCCGATTTCGATGGAAACACCGATCGGCGATGACGACGATTCGCACTTGGGTGATTTCATTGAAGATGCCGTTACCTTGGCACCAAACGATGCAGCGGTGTATGCCGGCCTGCGCGAAGCGACCAAAGAGGTGCTGGATACCCTGACTCCACGCGAGGCCAAGGTATTGCGTATGCGTTTCGGTATCGAGATGAACACTGATCACACTCTGGAAGAGGTCGGCAAACAGTTTGACGTAACGCGCGAGCGTATTCGTCAGATCGAAGCCAAGGCTTTGCGCAAACTGCGCCATCCGACTCGCTCGGAGCGCTTGCGCAGCTTCCTCGACAACAGTGACAACGCTCAATAAGCTGATATAATCGCGCGCTTTCGGGCCCTTGCGGCCCGATTTTCCTGCCTGTATTCTGCCAGGGCCTCTAGCTCATGCTTGGTTAGAGCAGCGGACTCATAATCCGTTGGTGCCGG
>CALMFQ010000369.1 GCA_937863215.1 uncultured Pseudomonadota bacterium | reverse complement strand
CTGATTCTCGCCGACAGGGGGCTGGCTGCGGGGAATAAATCAGCGTCTCCCTAGGCTGCGCCCCCCCTCACACCGAAACAAGCATTGCACCGGCCACACCCCGATTTCCATAGGCAAGCGAACAGGGAGTATCATTGCGGCCGAAATTTCTACCGGAGTATGCGCTGTGCTAAATATGCTGTTTCCCTGGCAGCATTATCCGCTGCTGAAACAACTGGTTCGGCGCGACATCCTCGGACGCTATCGCACCTCAATGCTGGGAATGCTCTGGTCGATACTCGGCCCGCTATCCATGCTTGCGGTGTACACGTTTGTATTCGTTGGCGTTTTCAGATCGCGCTGGCCCGGAGGCAGTGAAGGCAGCGGGCTGGAATTCGCACTGCAGGTCTTTGCCGGACTGCTGGTTTTCAATCTGTTCGCCGAAGTGGCCAACCGCGCACCAGGGCTGATCCTCGAACAAACCAATCTGGTCAAGAAAGTGGCATTTCCGTTGCAGGTACTACCCTGGACGGCGGTACTTGGCGCCTGTTTTCATGCCGGAAGCAATCTACTGATCCTGCTTGCTGCGATCTTCTGGCAGCAGGGACATCTACCCTTGAGCCTGCTGGCAATACCACTGATTTTGCTGGCATTCTTGCCCTTCCTGCTGGGAATTGCCTTTCTGCTAGCGGCGCTGGGCCCGTACATTCGCGATATAGCACAGGCAATGGGGATGCTGGTAAGTTTTACCATGTTCCTGTCTCCGGTGTTTTACCCGGTCAAGGCGCTGCCGGAACACCTGCGCTATCTGCTGCAGCTGAATCCACTCACGCCAATCATTGAAAGCCTGCGTCGCTGCCTGCTGGGAAATCAATGGCCGGAATGGGGGTGGCTCGCCCTGTATGCAGTCCTGTCCAGCCTGCTGTTCGTACTCGGCGGCTATTGCTTCAACTATCTACGCAAGGGTTTCGCCGATGTCGTCTGATTTCGCCGTCATTGCCAGCCGGCTGGGCAAAACCTACCACCTGTTCGATCGGCCTGCCGACCGCCTGAAGCAGCTACTTCTGCCACACAGAAAATATTATCGCGAGTTCACCGCGCTGGCAGATGCCAGCTTTACCCTGACCAAGGGCGAGGTGCTGGGCCTGGTGGGGCGCAATGGCGCAGGCAAATCGACCTTATTGCAGCTGGTATGCGGAACCTTGACGCCCAGCAGCGGCTCGATTCGGGTAAACGGCCGAATTGCGGCACTGCTGGAACTGGGCGCCGGATTCAATCCTGAATTCAGCGGGCGGGAAAACGTCTACCTCAATGCCTCCGTGCTTGGCTTGACGCAGGCGGAAATCGAGGCACGCTATGAATCGATCGTCGATTTTTCCGGCATCCGCAACTTTATCGAGCAACCGGTCAAAACCTATTCCAGCGGAATGTATGTGCGACTGGCATTTGCAATTGCCACCAGCATCGATCCGGACATTCTTATCGTCGATGAAGCACTGTCAGTCGGCGATGGCGCATTTGCCCGGAAATCGTTCGACCGCATCATGGAGCTGAAAGAGCGCGGAACCACCATCCTGTTCTGTTCGCACACGATGTACCAGATCGAAACACTGTGCACGCGCGCGCTGTGGCTGGAAAACGGTCAAGTGCGGATGGACGGCGACCCCGCCAAGGTGGTGGTAGCCTACCAATCGTCGCTAGCCGAATCGGCAATCGAAGAACAGGAGCTGCGCGCCGCGACAGAACCGATTGTCGAGACCGAGGGCTACGCCCGCATCGATAGCGTTACGGTCAGTTGCGACGGCAGCAGCGGGCGCAAACTGCAAGCAAGCAGCGGCAAGAGCCTGCTTGCGGTCGATATCCGCTTTACTTCCGACCCATCGATGCCGGCACCGACAGCTGCA
>CALMFQ010000368.1 GCA_937863215.1 uncultured Pseudomonadota bacterium | reverse complement strand
GTGTAAAAGCTGCCGTCCTGCACCACCTCGCCGCCGAAGGCAATGACAAAGGTCTTGCCGCGAAAGGCGTGGATATACGGCGCCGAGGCGCGAAACCAGTCGACGAATGCGCTGCGGGATTCCTGATTGGCCATGCTGAAACCGGTGTAGGTCGATTCTGCCAAGGTTAGCAGGATTTGCAGTCCAGACAAGCGTTTGGCGGCATCGGGCGCTAGCCGGACAAAAAAATACCCCGGCGCCTGGCCGGGGTATGAATGTCAATTTCGAGACAGAAGGGAAGTGCAATAGAGCTATCGCGTCAGGCGTTCCAGCGCTTCGCGATACTTCTGGGCAGTTCTGACTGCCACTTCGTCCGGAAGTTCCGGCGCCGGTGGGTTTTTATTCCAGCCGGTCGATTCCAGCCAGTCGCGCACGAACTGTTTGTCGAACGATGGCGGATTGCAGCCTTCCCGGTAGCTGTCAGCCGGCCAGAAACGGCTTGAATCCGGTGTCAGTGCCTCATCCATCAATACCAGCGTGCCATCCTGGTCCAGCCCGAACTCGAATTTGGTATCGGCGATGATGATGCCGCGCTTGGCGGCAAACTCGGCCGCGGTCTGATACAGGCGGATGGCGGTGTCGCGCACTTTTTCCGCCAGTTCGCGGCCGACTTTGTCGACCATCTGTGCAAACGAGATGTTTTCGTCGTGATCGCCGACTGCTGCCTTGGTCGAGGGGGTGAAAATCGGCTGCGCCAGCTTCGAGGCTTCCTGCAGCCCGGCCGGCAGCTCAATGCCGCATACGGTGCCGGACTGTTGGTATTCCTTCCAGCCCGATCCGGCCAGGTAGCCGCGCACGATGGCTTCCACCGGCACCGGCTGCAGGCGCTTGGCAACCACCGCGCGACCTTCCACCTGCGGCAGATCTTCAGCGCTGACCAGGTCTTCGGCACGGTCGCCGGTCAGGTGGTTCGGCACCACATCTTTCAGTTGTTCGAACCAGAAGTTGGAAATGGCGGTGAGAATTTTGCCTTTTTCCGGAATCGGTTCGGCCAGGATCACGTCGAACGCCGACAGGCGGTCGGTGGCGATCATCAGCATGCGCCGGGCGTCGATTTCGTACAGGTCACGCACTTTGCCGGCGTAGATTTTCTTCAGGCTTTTCAGGTTGGATTCGGTCAGGCCGTTCATGCGTGTTCCTTTACTTTCAGACACAGTACCCGGTTGTTGCCGGGTACGCGGTTGCTTTACTGTTTGAGTGCGTCTTTCAACGCAACCGCCTGCTGCAGTGCGCTGTCGGCATTGTCGGCGAGTACGTTGAAATGGCCCATCTTGCGGCCGATGCGCGCCTCTTTCTTGCCGTACAGGTGCAGCTTGGCGTGCGGTTCGGACAACAATTTGTCCCACGCCGGTTCGTCGTCGCGCCAGATGTCGCCGAGCAGGTTGACCATCGCCACCGGGCTCAGCAGGTGTGTGTCGCCGGGTGGCAGTGCGCACATGGCGCGCACCTGCTGCTCGAACTGGCTGGTGAGGCAGGCATCGATGGTGTAGTGGCCGCTGTTGTGCGGGCGCGGCGCAATTTCGTTGATCAGCAGGGTGTTGTCCTGCAGAACGAAAAACTCTACCGCCAGCACGCCGATGTAATCCAGCGCCTGCGCCAGTTGCAGCGCCATCTGGCGTGCCTGTTCGGCAATCGCTTCGGGCACGCGCGCCGGGACGATGCTGATGTCGAGAATGCCGGATTCGTGCTGGTTTTCCGCTACCGGGAAGGTGTTGACCTCATCGGCTGAGCTACGGGTGACAATCACCGAAATCTCGGTTTGCAGATCGAGCATTTTTTCCAGCACGCATGGCTTGCTGCCCATCTGCTGCCAGGCGGCTTTGACTTCGTCGCCAGTCTGGACGCGAATCTGGCCCTTGCCGTCGTAGCCGAGGCGGGCAATCTTGAGGATGCCGGGCAGGTGGCCGGACATGTCCTGCGCCAGATCGTCGGCTTTTTCAATCGCCAGGAACGGCGCGACACCGAGGCCGGCATTGCTGATATAGCGTTTTTCCTTGATGCGGTCTTGCGCGATCGATACGCATTCGGCCGAGGGGCTGACGCGCATGCGGCTTTGCAGAAAACGCATCGATTCGGCGGGCACGTTTTCGAATTCGGTGGTGATTGCGGCACAGGTGTCCACCAGCATCTGCAATGCACCCGGATCGTCGTATTTGGAGCAGATGTGCACGTCGGCCAGGCCGCCGGCCGGGCTGTCCGGATCGGGGTCGAGCACGGTGACGCGATAACCCATCGCCCGTGCCGCCATGGTGAACATGCGGCCAAGCTGGCCGCCGCCAAGGATGCCCAGCATCGCATTGGGCAGGATATGGTCCGCCATCATTCCACCTCCGGCAGGGTCATGTTGAGTACAGTCAGGCGCTGTTTCTCGCGGAAAGCCTCGAGTTTGTTGCGCAGTTCGCTATCCTGATTCGCCAGCATCGCGACTGCGAACAGTGCCGCATTGGCCGCGCCGGCCTCGCCAATGGCGAAGGTCGCCACCGGAATGCCTTTCGGCATCTGCACGATCGAGTAGAGCGAATCCTGGCCTTTCAGGTATTTCGACGGCACCGGCACGCCCAGTACCGGCACCGTGGTCTTGGCCGCCAGCATGCCCGGCAGATGCGCAGCTCCGCCGGCGCCGGCAATGATCGCCTGCAAGCCTCGCCCACGGGCCGATTCGGCGTATTCATAGAGCAGGTCCGGGGTGCGGTGGGCGGAGACAACCCGGGCCTCGAATGCCACGCCGAAATCCTGCAACACCTTGGCGGCGTTCTGCATGACATCCCAGTCACTGTTGCTGCCCATTACGATGCCGACTTGAATCATAAGCTGTGCCAACTTATCAACTGTAAAACCCTGCATTGTAAACCGAATCGACGGGATTGGTCATGAGGGCGGTTTGAGCCTATAAAGCAAGCTGGCGCAGCCGCCGAGGCAGCGCTTGGGCGCTGTTGGTCATTCTGGAATTCGCGAGCCGGTTATCACGCATGAACTCTCTCTTCACAGGTCCACGCTCCATTGCCAGTCGCGCGCTGTCGCAGATGGGGTTGCGCATTGCACTGGTGGTGATTGCCACCACCCTGCTGGCGTACGGATTTCTCTATCACAACCTGAAGCAGACGGCGCTGGCCTCGCTGCGGGACTACGTTGCGCAGCGCGGCGAGCTGGAAAGCCAGCAATTCCTGCTGGCCGAAACCCAGACCGGCATGCTGACCGGCGAATTCCTCAAGCGCTACGCCGCTACGCAAGGCCAGGATTTCAGTGCCGAGTTCAACCGTATTTTTGCCCGCGGCGCCGACGGCCTGTGGCGCGTGCGGCCGGAGCTGAACGATTATCGCAACCGGGCCACGGCATTCGTGCGCCACGATGTGCCGATGACACCGGACCTGCAGCGGCGCGTGGTGATCGGCTACCAGTTGCTGTCGGAATGGGGGCGGCTGACGACCAACCGCTTTCTCGACAGCTTCATGAACATGCCGGAGCAGCTGTCGATCAATTTCGCCCCGTTTGCCGACTGGAGCGCCGAGGCGCGCCCCGATACCGACATCTACACCTACGAAACGGTGTGGCGTTCCAGCCGCGCCAAGAATCCGCAGCGCAAGCCGTTCTGGACCAGCGTCTATCTCGACGAAGGGGCGAAGAAATGGATGGTCTCGCACGTGACTCCCGGCGATTACGAGGGCCGCTGGGTGATTTCCTGCGGTCACGATATCGTCGTCGATGACTTGTTGCGCCGTACCGCCAATCAGCAGATTTCCGGCACCTACAACATCATCGTGCGTGAAGATGGCGAGCTGATCGCACACCCGCGCCTGATGGACAAGATCATGGCGGCAGGCGGCAATCTCAAGCCGGAGGTGCTGGGCGACCGGCAACTGCAGGAAATCGTCGCCAAGGCGCTGGCAGCCAAAGGCACGCCAGCGGTCACCGCTACCGAAGACAGTGAATACTATCTCGGCGTAACCCGCATCCGTGGCCCCAACTGGCTGTTCATCAATGTCTATCCGTCCGTCCTGATCGAAGCCGCTGCGTTCGATGGCGCCAAGCACATCCTGCTGCTCGGCGCGATATCGCTGGTGGTGGAGCTGGTGCTGGTGTTCCTGGTGCTGCGCCGCTATGTGTCGCGTCCGATCGGTGAGCTGATCCTGGCGACCGACCGTCTGCGCCGCGGCGATACTGCGGTGGAGCTGCAGTCGCGGCGCGACGACGAACTCGGCGCACTGGCCAAATCGTTCAATGCGATGGTCAAGGCAGTGGGCGACCGCGACGCCCAGTTATTGCAGTCATCGCAAGATCTGTCGCGCGAAGTGCTCAAGGTTCGCTCCAACGAGGCGCGCCTGCACGCCATCAGCCAGGCGGTGCCGGATCCGATTTTCGTCGTTGCACAAGATGGCGTGGTGCTGGATGCGTTCGGCAATCGCGAGTTGTACCATCACCGCACGCCGACCGGGCGTTATGTGCAGGAGCTGCTGCCGCGCGAGCTGGTGGGCGATAGCCTGGATGTGATCCGCCGTTGTCTGGATACCGGCGAAATCCAGATCTACGAATACCCGCTCAGTGTCGATGGCGCGATGCACTGGTTCGAAGGCCATGTGGCACCGCTGCCACCGCTGGCTGCACCGGTGCCGGCCGTGGTGTGGCTGGCGCGCGACATCACCGACCGCAAGACCGCCGAAATCGCACTGATACGCGCGCGCGACCAGCTGGAAGAGCGCGTCAAGGCGCAGACTGCCGATTTGCAGGCGGCCAAGGATCAGGCCGATGCTGCCAATCTGGCGAAAACCCAGTTTCTGTCGAACATGTCGCACGAGTTGCGCACGCCGATGCATGCGATTCTCAGCTTTGCCAAGCTGGGGGTGGAAAAAGTCGAATCCGGGCCGCCGGAGAAGCTGCGCCGCTATTTCGGCAACATCATCGACGCCGGCGAACGTCTGTTGGCGCTGGTCAACGATCTGCTCGACATCACCAAGCTGGAGTCGGGCAAGATGGTGTACAGCTTTGCTGCCCAGGACTTGTGGCCGGTGCTGGGCGAAACCGTGCGCGAATTGGCCGAGCTGATCCGTCGGCGCGATCTGCAATTGCAGATCGAAACCCCGGAGTGCGCAACGGAGGCGGAATTCGACAGCTTGCGCATGGGCCAGGTGATGCGCAATCTGCTGTCGAATGCGATCAAGTTTACCCCGGAAGGCGGCCGGATCATTGTCTCGGTGGCGCAGCGCGACGAACCGGTACCGGGCCTGCAGATCAGCGTCTGCGATGAAGGCGGCGGCATTCCGCAGCACGAGCTGGAGGCGATTTTCGACAAGTTCATCCAGAGCAGCAAGAATGTTTCCGGCAGCGGCGGCACCGGCCTCGGGCTGCCGATCTCGCGCGAAATCATTCGTCAGCACGGTGGCCACATCTGGGCGCAGAACCGCAGCGAAGGCGGTGCCTGTTTTGTATTCTGGATTCCGTTGCGGCAAGAGGAGAAACCGTCATCCGCCGTAACGTCGGCAGCCTGATGCGCCGTTACTGAATCAGGCTGGCAAACTGTTCGCGCAGCCAGCGGTTGGCCGGGTTGTCGTCGGCGCTGGCGTGCCAGTAGAGGTGGGCATCCAGCGGCTGCGTCTGCGCCGGAAAATCATGGATCACGTTGCCGAACTGGGCGTTGGCAATACGCGCGTATTGCTCCGGCATGGTCAACAGCAGATCGGTTTCGCTGACCACGCGGCAGGCGGCGAAATAATGCTGGCAGCGCAGGCCGATCGAGCGCCGGTAGCCTTCCCGGTTCAGTTCAAAATCTTCCAGACCCATGCCCTTGCGGCGTGACGATACCAATACATGGGCTTGCGCCAGATAGGTGGGCAAATCCAGCCCGCCGTTGATCGCCGGGTGGCCGGCACGCGCCAGCACAATCAGCCGGTCGCG
>CALMFQ010000367.1 GCA_937863215.1 uncultured Pseudomonadota bacterium | reverse complement strand
GCGCTTGCATGGCATGCAAGAGGTCAGCGGTTCGATCCCGCTTACCTCCACCAAAGAACCGGGTCCCCATCGTCTAGAGGCCTAGGACATCGCCCTTTCACGGCGGTAACCGGGGTTCGAATCCCCGTGGGGACGCCAGCGATTCGGCAAAAAAGGACATCCATGCGATGTCCTTTTTTGTTTTCCGCCGATACCCGGCCGCTGGCATCGGCCACGCTGCAGCCACACTATCGCACCCTACATCGGCACGGCAACACAGTGCGATGGCAGGAGTCCGGCTCAGCGACATGCGGTGCGACCGACTCTGCCCTCCTCCCATCGACGACCATCGCCATCAGGCTCAGGCAAGCCGCCTTCCGTCATCGTTGAGTCCGTGATTGACGCCAAACAGGATCAGATCGGCATTGTTTTCGATGCCGAGTTTCTGCATCAGATTGGTTTTGTGCGTCGATACGGTTTTCGGGCTCAGATACAGCACGGCGGCAATGTCATTGATCGACACGCCACGTGTGATGTAGGTCAATACCTCCTTTTCCCGTGCCGACAGTGCGTCCAGCGGCGATTTGCCGGCGGCACTGGCGGTTGCGGTCTGAAATGCGATCTGTTCGGCCAGGTCGGCATTGAGATAGCGGCCACCGGATACAACCTTGCGCACGGCGGCAATCAGCTCCTTTGGGTCGCTGTCCTTGGTGATGTAACCGCTGGCACCGGCACGCAGGGCGCCATGCGCCACCTGTGCATCGCGGTGCATGCTGAGGATAAGGATCGGCAGGCGCGGATAGCGGCTTTTCAGGATGCCGATCAGCTCGGCGCCGCTGGTACCGGGCATTGAAATGTCCAGCAGCAGCAGGTCGGCGCCGGCAACATCGTCCAGCTGTAACAGTTCGTCGCCGCTGGCCGCCTCGCCGATGACGCTGATATCGCCGGCCAGGCCGAGCATATTGCGCACCCCTTGGCGCACGACGGTATGATCGTCGGTAATGATGAGCTTGATCATTTTTCCGGAACCTCCACTTTCACTACGGTACCCGCACCGGGCTCACTGACCACCTCGGCCGTGCCACCCAGCATGGTGGCGCGTTCGCGCATGCCGAGCAAGCCGAATGCGTTGGCGCGCTTGGCGGCGTGGCTGTCGAAGCCCTTGCCGTCGTCGCGCACCTCCAGCACGTAGCGGCGTCCGACCTTGCCCAGCGTAATCACCACGTGCCGGGCCTCGGCGTGGCGCAGGATGTTGGTCAGCGACTCCTGCACGATGCGGAACAACACCGTCGCCCGATCGTCGTCGAGCGCGATCTGCTTGCTGAACAGCTCAACACTGCAGGCCACACCGGTGCGCTGCTGGAATTCGCTTGCCAGCCACATCAGCGCCGGCACCAGCCCCATATCCAGTGCTACCGGCCGCAGCGAGCTGGCAACGTCGCGCACCACCCCGATGGCCTGATCGACCAGCGATTTCATCGACAGCGAGCGGGCATGCTTGAGCTGATCGACCGTCTCGGTTTCCATTTCCAGCATGGCGATTTCCATGCGCAATGCGGTCAGCGTCTGCCCCAGCTCGTCATGCACCTCTCTGGCAATCCGCTTGCGTTCTTCCTCGCGCACCGAATCCAGGTGAGCGGCCAGCTCGCGCAACATTTCCCGGGATCTTTCCACTTCCGACTCCTGCTGTTTCACTTCACTGATATTCAGCACCAGACCGTCGAACAGTACGCTGCCGTCCGCATCCGGATGCGGCAATGCCCGCAGGCTGACCCAGCGCGGCATGGCACTGCGGCGGTTGACGATACGTCCATTCCACAACCATTCTTCCAGCCTGCCGGTGCAATGGCGCAGCGAATCGAGAAAGGCCGGCAGATCGTCGCCATGCACGATTGCAGCGAAATTGGCGCGGTCCTGCAGCATTTCCTCGCAGCCCATGCCGAACAACTCCTCCGCCCCCTGGCTGACATAGGCAAAACGCACGGCTTCGGTACGCGGATTGATCTGGATCTGGAATACCACCCCCGGTAGGTTCGCACTCAGCGCGCGCAGGCGCCGATCCTGCGCCGCTGCGGTTTCGCTGTCCTGCCGGGCACGAGTCACATCGCGCCCCTCGGCGATCAACCAGGCAATAGCACCGTCGCTGCCCGGTACCGGCCGTAATGACAGCTCCAGCAGGGTACGCTTGTCGCCGGTACCGTGGATTTCCATTTCTGCCCGGGCCGGGCGCCCCTGCGCGGCATTCTGGATCATCTGCTGCAGATCCGGCTGCGCCTGGCGGTTTTTGCGCCACCACGGGGTTTCCCAGAAATAGCGCCCAAGCACCGCCTGGCGCTTGACCGATGCGATTTCCAGCGCGTTATCGTTGATTTCCAGCAGCACCCCGCTGGGTGACAGGATTGCGGTGAACTGGAACATGGAGTGGAAGATTGCGGCAAAGCGTAGTTCGCTGGCGCGCAATGCCAGTGCGGCCTGGCGTTCCTCAGAGATATCCAGCCCCATCGACTGGATGCATTCGAGCTGGCCATCGCGGTCGAAAATCGGCGTGTCGGTCCAGGCGATCAGACGCCGATTGCCCGAGCCGTCGAGCATTTCGCGTTCGCGCCGCAGCGGCTGCACCTGGCCGGCATGGTCGTGCTGCCACTCAAGCGCGTTGAATGGCCCGCCATTGCGGCCGGCCTCCTGCTCCAGCCAGGCTCGCCCGATCAGTTGCGACTTGTTGCGGCCGGAAAAACGGCACACAGCCTGGTTGACGAAGACCACGGTGCGATCCGGCAGCCAGCGCACGATCATTTCCTGCTGTGTATCCATCACCATGCGCAACAGGCGTTCACGCTCGCTCAACGCCTGCTCCATCTGCTTGCGCTCGCTGATGTCCAGCACGTTGGCCACACGATACAGCGTTTCATTGCGCACATCCTGCACCAGCGACACATCCACCCACACCGGAAACAGCGATCCATCCTGGCGCCGATGCTCGGATTCGAAACCGTAATGCCCCAGTTCGTGGATGCGCTGCAGATGTCCGGGTAATTCGCTGGCAGCCGCCGAGCTGAACACGGTGGCGAACGGCAGCCCGATCAGCTCGTCGGCACTGTAGCCATGCATATGGGCAAACCATGGATTGACCATTTGCAGCAGATTGTCGTCCAGACGGCTGACGGCAATCCCCCATTTGGCATGCTGGAAAATCCGTTTCCACCAGGCAAGCTCGGATTCATGCCGCAGGCGGGCGGAAATATCGCTGAACAGGCCAATCTGCAGCAACTCCCCATCCAGCTGATAGGCGCACAAATGCATGTCGGCATCGAAATCGCCATTCCTGCCGTGCGCACGCATGCGCGACGATACACAGCCACGCTGGTTGGCCTGCTCGACGATACGCGCCAGCTGGGTGCTTGACGGCTCTGCCAGCAGCGCGGCCAGCGTTTGCCCGGTGGCTGGGTCGGGCGGATCGGGAAACATTGTTTCCGCCGAGGGGTTGAGCATCCGGGCGGTGCCGTCCTGATCGACGCCGACAATCGCAATCGGCGCATGCTCCACTATCGCCCGGGTACTGCGCTGCAGCCGCTGCAGCATGGCAACCATCGGCCGGGCGAACAGGAACAGCAGCCGTCCGCCCAGCAGCGTCAACGTCAACACAATGCCCATACCGGCCCAGACCCGCCGCCGGAACGGTGCATAGTGGTCGGCCAGATCGAGCTTCTGTACCACGCCCAGCTTCCATGCACTGGGGCGATACGCAGCAATGACCGGGTGGCCGCGATAATCGTTGCCGATCGATGCCGCATCGAGCCCGGACAATGCGCGAATCACCGGCAGCTCGCTACGGGCCGGATGATCCGGCAGGAGAAATGGGCGCATGCGGAAACGTGTCGGCAAGCACATGATGCGCCGGTCGGCGCTATAGCCGCAGACAAGGGTCTCGTAGCTGGGGCCGGACAGCCAGCCGGCGTGCTGGCTGTTGAGCAGCGCGGCGCTCAGATCGGAACAGATAGCGCTGCCGGCGGCCGGGCCACGATCATGATGCGTGCGCAGGAACAGCCCCTCGTTCCAGAACAGCTCGGCCTTGCCGCCCGGCAACGGAATCGACAGTGCCGGCAATTCCGGCCGCTCGCAGTATTCCAGCCCCACCGCGTCAAGCTCGCCGTCGGAACGGCCGGCAGCAAGCTGATGCAGGCGGATGCGCGCACCGATACTGGTATCGATCAACTCGACATCGTATGCCAGCGCATTGGACATCATCCTGCGGCTGACGTCGCTTTCCTGTTTCACTACCGCTGCAATTCCGGTCAGGCCGGCGGCAACCCCCAGCCCCAGCATCAGCAGCATGCCGATGGCGGTCAGCTGGCGATCCAGGCGCTCGACGAAATAATCGCTCCAGCCATGCGTGGCAAAACCATCGGCGCACAAACCGATACTGAGCAGGATCAGCGCCAGCGCGGTAGCCGGCCCCATACCGCTCAGGTACGGCTCGATCAGCAGCAGATCGGCAATATTGAGCAACCGGCCAATTCCGCCGATCAACCCGCAGGCCAGCACCAGTATCACCAGCCCCATGCGCACACTGCTTGCCGTGGTGTTTTCCGGCAAGACCAGGAATGCGCCGCCAGACAGCAGGCCAATCGCCGTCAACAGACTCATGCTGCCCGGCCAGGCACGAATCGTTTCCGGGCTTAGTACCAGAAACAACTGCAACGCCGGTTGTGCCGGATACCAACCGCTCAGGTGCTGTGCCAGCACCGGCATCGCCAGCGCCACCACGCAGCCGCCCAGCATCCGGCGCCAGCGCGAATCGGCACGACAGCGCAAGGCCAGACCTGCCAGTGCCAGGCCAATAGCAGTATTCGGTGCCGTTATTGCCAGCCAGGGAAAATGTTGCGGAATGACCTGCGGCAACAGCAGATACATCGAGAATATCAGCCAGCCCGCCAATAACAACCCGGTGCTGCTGGCATTGGCCAGGCGCGCCGGGGGCAGCAGCTTGAATAGGCGGCCGATCCGGGCGGGTATCAACGCATACCTCCCTGCCCCGCTTGCGGCTCGACGGGCAGGTGCAGCGGTTGCCCCGCAGCGAGCAAGCGTTCAAAGTCGTCGAACGGCATGGGCCGGGCAAAGAAATAACCCTGCATCAGCGGGCAGCCGTTCGCCTGCAGCAATTCGCACTGTTGCGCCGTCTCCACGCCCTCGGCCACCACTTTCATCTGCAGCTTGTATGCCAACTGGACGACTGCGCTGACGATGGCCAGATCATCCGCATCGTGACCGATATCGGCGACAAAGGTGCGGTCGATTTTCAGCACATCGACCGGAAAATGTTTCAGATATACCAGCGATGAATAGCCGGTACCGAAATCGTCGAGTGCGATGCTGACCCCCAGGTCATGCAACTGCAACAACACGTCCAGCGCGGTATCCGGATCCTGGATCATCGCCGTTTCGGTGATTTCCAGCTCAAGCGCTGCGGCCGGGACTGCATGCCGCGCCAGAGTGTCGCGCACCAGCGACAGCAAATCTCCCTGCAACAGCTGCTGCGCCGACAGGTTGACGGCGATACGGAAATCCGGCCCGCAACGCGGCGCCAGGCTGGCGATGGCGAGACAGGCCTGATTCAGCGTCCACTCGCCAATGCTGAAAATGAAGCTGCTTTTTTCCGCCAGCGGGATGAATTCGGCGGGGGAAATCATGCCATGCAGCGGATGACGCCAGCGGATCAGCGCCTCGGCCCCGGTTATCTGCCCGGAAACGATATCGATCTGCGGCTGGAAGTGCATTGCCAGCTCGTCGCGCGACAAGGCGCGACGCAAATCGGCCTCCAGCTCGATCGAATGCAGCACCTCGTCGTCCATGTCGGCGGTGTAGAACTGGTAGCAATTACGCCCCTGCGCCTTGGCCCGGCACACCGCGACATCGGCCTTGCGCAGCAACTCCTCCGAGCTGTCGTTTTCCAGCGGAAACACGCTGATACCGATGCTGGCAGCGACGAATACATCGCGCTGCGCAACCTGGAACGGAATCGCCAGTGTGCTGAGAATTTTTTCCGCCAGCTCGATCATATCCTGCATGAAACGGATATCGGCCAGCACCGCGACAAACGAATCGCCGCCCTGCCGCGCCAGCGTATCGCTTTCGCGCAGCCCGCCGCGCAGCCGTTTGCTGACTTTTTCCAGCAACTGATCGCCGAACTTGTGCCCATACAGCTCGTTGATCTGCTTGAACTCATCCAGATCGATGAACATCACCGCAAGCAGGCAATTCTTGCGCCGTGCGCCGGCCATCGCCATTTCCAGCCGGTCATGCAGCAGCGAGCGGTTGGGCAGCCCGGTCAGTGCATCGTGGGTTGCCTGATGCATCAATTGCGACTCGAAGCGTTTGCGCTCGCTGATATCGTGCGCAATGGCCGACCAGTATTCGACATGACCGTCGCCATTGCGGTGCACCTGCATTGTCTGCAGCGTCGGAATCGACTGCCCGTCTCGGGTTTGCCAGGCCGTTTCACCTTCCCAGAAGCCGGTGCGCTCCACTTCGGGCAAAATCCGGCTCAACAACAGGCGTGCCATGGCAGCCGGGTGCAGATCGGTCAGCGACAGATCGCCCAGCGCTTCATCCATGGCGATACCGAGCGCATGGCGTGCCGATGGATTGAGATATTCGATACGGCCACCGGGATCGGCCATGCAGACAAAATCGCGCGTCTGGTCGAGAATCGACGACAACAGGCGAATGCGCTGCTCGTCCTCGCGTCGCTGCGAAACGTCGATGAACTGCACCACATAGTGACCAGCCGCTCCAGCCGCGCCCGGTACCCAGCCGGCGGTAATGCTGACCCACAGGTAATTGCCGCGCCGATGCAGCAGCCGCACCTCTACCGGGCGCGGCTTGACATAGCCGTCGAGCCGGTCCATGTAGCGCTGCAGCATTTCCACATCGTCCGGGTGCACCAGCGCACGCAGGCTCAGCTGCAGACAGGCCTTCTCGGCCAGTCCGGCCAGCGCGGCCAGTGCCGGGTTGACGCGCAGTAGCCGCCAGTCGATGCTGACCAGGGCAATGCCGAGTGAGGCGTAATCGAATGCCTGGCGCAAACGCATTTCGCTTTGCTGCAGCAGTTGCTCGTTATGCCGGCGCTGCGTGATGTCGCGGCCGATGCAACGTACTCCCTGCAACACACCGTTGCTGCCCAGATCGGGAATACAGCTGATTTCGAGAAACACCGGCTGGCCGTCGCGATGCAGGCGCTGCAACTGCAATGCATTGACCTGCTGGCCGCGGCGCAACGCTTCGACCAGCGCTTCGCCGCCATCGTCGTCGGGCACAGCGGGAAAACTGACAAACGATTTGCCGATCAGCTCATGTGGCGCGTAACCGAGAATCTCGCCAACGCGCGGACTGCTGTAGCGGAAATAACCCTGCGCATCCAGCTCCCAGATCCAGTCGGGCGTATTCTCGACATAGCCGCGAAAGCGCGCCTCGCTGGCACGCAGGCTTTCCAGCATTGCCGCCTGTGCACTGATATCGCGCACGATCGCAATCAGCAAACTCTCGCCGCTGCTGTCGGCAACCGGGCTGACGGACAATTCGACCGGAAACACATTGCCATCGCAATGCAATGCATCCATACGGCACGCAAACCCTGCCCCTGCCAGGCCCGGTTGCCACTGCGGCTCCACCCCGACCAGCGCGAATTGCGGCAGCAGCGCGGCCATGCCCATTCCCGGCAGTTCCTGCAAGGAATGGCCGAACATAGTGGCGAAACGCGGGTTGGCACGTACGATACGGGTTGCGCGGTCGATCACCACCACGCCGTCGGGAGCCGAATTCAAGATCGCCTCGAACTGGTTGCGGGTAATGTGCAGACCCCGGCGCGATTGTTCCAGCCGCAGATACGGTGCGCGCACCAGTTCCACGAATATCGCCCGATACAGGAACAGGTACGCCAGCATCTTGTAGACATGGCCGACGACATTGGTTAATCCGGAGGACTGCTGATAGAAAACAAAAAAGCTTTCCGACAGTGCCATCGAAAATGCCGCAAGGAAAAATCGCTCTGCCTTGACGCTGCCGGAGTGGTTGATGCGCGCCAGGAATGCCCCGGCAGCGAGCAGATTGAGCGCCATGACCGAATATTCGCACCAGCTTTTCAGATCGCTGACCCCTTGGCCATGAACAAACATCACCGGCAATCGTTCCGGCAGGAACAGGATCGTGTAGCTGATGCCGCCTACCAGCAACAGCACCGGCAACAGCAGTATCCGCCAGCCCAGCCCCGGATTGGCGGAATCCCACGGCGCGGCGGAGGCATACAGCAGCACGGCGGCGGCCAGCAGCCGCCCTGCCAGCCAGAAATGGATACTCTTGGCGTAGCCGGACGGCGTCACCCAATCGGGCATGCCGGGAAACGACAGGGAATGAAACACATCGAGAATCGCTACCCCGAGAAAGGCATAGGCGATCACGATGATGACGGCCGGATGGCCGCTGCGGAAAGTATTCCAGCCGATGGCGAAAATCAGCACCGAGACCGAAATGGAAAACACTTCCAGCAAGGTGTGCCAGGCAGGATTGAGGAACAGCGAATGGGGCCAGTCGAGCTGATCCCCGAACAACGACAACAGCAGCACCGACAGCAACAGCATACCGGCAGTCAGCAGCGCATCGCGGTACGCCGACTGGCCGGCAGGCAGGCCGGTGGCATCGCCAGCGGCGGTCAGCTGGCCATAAGTCGGCCCGGCATCACCGATTCGATCGCCCACCACCGTATCTCCCCTTGTTTACAGCGCCTGCAGCAGGCCGCGCCGGCGCTTCAGCAACACGCCAGATGGCACAGCTCGCCCGCCTTGCACTGCTGACAGGGCAGGGTTTGCGCATCACCGTCATCCATCCCGACCCGGCGCACCCAGACGTCGCCCGACGCCAGATCCAGCTCGACGCGCCGGTGTCCCGCCCCGCCTACGTCGAATGCCTTGCACGGCAACCCGTGTTGCAGCAACAGAATGCGGCCGGCACGGATATTGCGTTCACCGACATTGAGCATAGACCGCCCCGGCTGGTTGGGAAACATGTTGCCGCCGCCGAACATCTTGATCTCATATTCGGCCGGATCGGTTTTTGCCTGGCGCATCTTGTGCAGCAGCAATGCCAGTGCCTCGTCGGCATAACGGCCGTCCAGCCCGCCACCGAACCGGCTGCCGTTGCGCGCCGGCAGCAGATAGTGGCACATGCCGCCGATCCGCAATTGCGGATGCCAGCAGGTGAAGGCGATGCATGATCCGAGCAGCGTCCCGATACGCAGACTGCGGCGTGAAAACATATATTCACCGGGCTGCAGGAAATGCCGGAATGGCGGCACCGGGCTCATGACGCAACCCTGCGCCGATCGCCGCTCCGCAGCAGGAGCCTGGGCAGAGGTGCCGATATCGGCGCCCGCTGCGACGCCGGCAGACGATTGCCGGCCAGCCGGTACCGCCAGTAGCGCAAACCATCGAATTCGTGGCTAGTGGTTGCGATCATCGGCCGGCCTCTTTCGATTCTGCTGTAGCGGCGCCGGAATCAGGCCGCCAGCCCCGGATTGCCGAAATGCTGCAGCACCGACATTTCCTGCATCGAAAAGACCCTGGCAACATCCAGCAGGATGACAAAACGCTCAGCCAGCCGCCCCATTCCGCGGATGTAGTCGGTACGCACCTGGGCGCCGAATGCCGGCGGCGGCTCGATGTCGGATGGCGGGATCTCGACCACCTCGTTGACGCTATCGACGATTACGCCGATATCCTGCTGCACACCGTCTTCGTCCACTTCCAGGATCACGATACAGCTGCGCCGCCCGATCCGGCTGGTGCCGCGGGCAAAGCGTGCCGACAGGTCGATTACCGGCAGCACCGCACCGCGCAGGTTGATTACACCGTGGATGAAAGCCGGCATCATCGGCACCGTGGTCGGCTTGCCGTATTCGATGATCTCCTTGATGCAGAGAATGCCGATGGCAAACGCTTCACCGCCGAGGTTGAAAGTCAGATACTGCTCCGCGCCGGCAGAAGCAGCCAGTGCCTGCAGTTGGGTGCGAGCGGCGGTTACGGGTGCGGTCATGGCCATTTCTCAAAAACGCACAAATTCGCCTTCGGCCGGAGCCGGCTCCAGCATTGCGCCCATGCGCTGTCCGCCACGCCCCTTGGGTGTTGGCTTGGTGCTGATCACCACCGACTGGCGTGTACGCGTACCCGCTTCGCCGATACGGAAAAAATCCATTGCCGCCTGCAGTTGCTCCGCCTGACTGCTCATCTCCTCCGCCGTAGCCGCCAGCTCTTCCGATGCCGACGCATTCTGCTGTGTCA
>CALMFQ010000366.1 GCA_937863215.1 uncultured Pseudomonadota bacterium | reverse complement strand
GGGCAGTGCGCAGCACCGCTCACCAGTTCCCGGCAACCCGGATGACGGCAAGGCCGCCTTGCTGCTGTCGGCACGCTTCCACCTCGACTCATGCATATCGCAACTCAGTCGACCGCCAGCGCCAGGCATGTCGACAGCACACTCATCCTCAACCCACGAACCAGCCCCACCAAGCAGCACAACGATGGCTAAGCGATAGTGGCGGCAACCATGACAAAGCGATAGCGCATACACGGCAGCCTCCGGCGTGGATCACCTCCTTTCGTTGGAAAAGAGGCGGAAAACGGGCAACAAAAAACCCGGAGCTTTTCGGCACCGGGTTTCGTTCAACGCAACTACTGCAATTTAGCTGGATTTAACCAAAACCCCGCCAACTACGTCAAGCAGTTTTTCGCATTTGGTTATCGCAGAAATCCACCTCACCCAACATCCACGCTTGTTGCACCCTAACCAATCCATCGTAACCACGCCGTTCTGCCGTTCTGAGTCCACACCCCATCCGCCGTGCAATCTGCGGATAACTGAACCGCTCGACAAACCGCAGTCGAATCGTTTGCGCCACCAGTGGATTCAGCGCCGCCATCACCTGATCAACCAATACAAACGCCCCAGCCTGATCATGCACACCACGCGGCAACAATGCATGCACCTGACACCGCACCTCGCCCAGCCCAGCCAGACTGCTCTGACCGTAACCGATACCACCATCCAGCTTGATACGTTGCGCCATAGCCCATTTCTCCACCAACTGATAAACCTCGTTTGCTACCTGCATTTGCAATCTCCAACCAGATTGCCCCTTGTTACTACCTCAGTCTGCCCGGTTACCGGGTCTCATATTCAAATCGTTTACCTTGTGATGCTTCAGTGATGCTTTTCGTTATGGGTTAAATCCAGTATCCATGCGGCTTCGTGATGCTTGTGATGCTTTTGAGGCATTTTGGCGAAGCCCATAAAAACATTTTTAATCACCGGACAGTCATTGCTGTAAGAGGCGAGAGAACCCGAAAAAACTATTGCGCGCATGCGCGGAAAACATCGCCAAAAGCATCACAAGCATCACGAAGCCTTTACCAGAGCCAATCCAGCCCATCACAAACAGCATCACCAAAGCATCACAAGCATCACAAACGCGGCGGCTACTCATCCCACTTCTCCGGCTGCCAGCCCGCATCCCGCGCCATATCCTTGAATTTCAGCACGCACACACCAAGCCAATCCGCCTCAACCATCCCTTGCGGCACCTTGCACGGCATGAACATCACTCGCTGTTTGGTTTCAGTGAATCCGTTCAAGCGGTAATGCTTCGGCAGCTTGGTCACCCGGCGCGACACCACACCGTTGAACTTATGCAGCGACAGCGGTTTGCCCTCCCTGCATCGATCGCACCACTGCACATACAAACCGAAAAGGTCGGTGGAAAAACATGGCTGATACGGCACACCTAATTCGCCGTTCTGCCAGGCATTCAGAAACACTTCCCACGTGCTCAGGCCATAATCAATCAAGCGGCGTTTAGCGTCAGTCATTGGCGGCTTGGTATGCGGCCCGAAATTGCCGATGTCGTAGTCCAGCAGATAGCGATAAAACGCCTCAACACCACCATCCGCCAACTCGGCATCGACCAGCGCCTGCTGATCCTCTGGCAGCTTCTGCTCTGGCCAGATCACCAGAAAACGCCGATCATGCGCCTCGATGTGGAACGGCTGCAGCGCATTAGAAAGAAACACGCTGTTCATGTGGTTCGACTCTTCCCAGGTATCGACAAACTTCTTTTCGATGTTCTGAGTCTTGCCGGTAATCATGTGCTTGATGGTGCCGGTATGGCTGTATTTCTGATTGCTGCTCAGCACCTCTTCAAACAGGCAGAACAGCTTGCGCGAGCGCCAGGCGGTATATTGCGACTCCAGCTGATGCTGGCCAAGCGTGGTTGCGTATTCGCCATAGATAGGCTTATAGCAACCCTCAAAGAAAAGACTTTTACCGGTGCCATGCACATCGCCGTGCATCATCACCGCTGTTGCCAACTTGCCGCCAACATGCTGCAACGGATAGGCCAGCCAGCAGGTCAACCAGTGCAGCGCCTCGGCATCGTAATTCACCAAATGAGCCATCAGATCGCGAATCGCCATGCACTTCTCCGCCGATCTGGCCGGCTTGGTCGGCAAACCACGGAACAGGTTGATATGCGTTTCCGGGTCCACCTTCTGACATGGATCAAACACCACGTCATTGAAGCGAATCACGCGCCGCATTGGTGAATCGAGCCAATCCTTGAAATATTCACCGACCGCCAGTTTCATCGCGCTTTGGCTGATGATCTGATACAGATCCATATCGAAGATCGAATCGGAGCCATCCAGATACACATAGCGCTGCATCATTTCGTTGAAGCGCGAATTCAGGCCAAACGACTTCACAGCGGAGGCATGCTTCAACGCCGCCACATCGGCCTGCGTCATCTTGCGTTTGTCCGACCGATCCAGCCACGATTTCACCGCGCCAGCGCCATGCTCATTGCGCAACGCCTGCATACCGATTTCGATCTGCTGCAACGAATCCCAAACCTTTGTCTTGCCGACGATGAACACCACATTGCGCAGCAAGTAATCATCTGCGCCAGCGGACTCCCCGCCCCCCTTGTCAGTGTTCTCGGGCGCCGATACGGCTTCTGGCGCATCATCCTCATCGGCCGGAACAGGCGCAACCACCAGCGCAGCCTTTACCGCATCCACGCCTTCCAGCCGCTGCAGATCGTTGAAATCCGTATCCTTGCTGCCACGCTCAACCCGGAAAACCGGCGCAACCACCCGCACATTGGCAACCGAGGCCGCTGCGGCCTTGGCCTTGCTCAAGCCCGGATTGCCATCGGTGCACCAATCATCGTCGGCACATACAACGATGGGGCTGGCGGGGAAGCGAGAGCGCAACCCTTTCACCACCGGCAACAGGTTGCCTGCATCCAGCGCAACAAATACCGGGGCTGAATAATCCAGCGCCAGGCGAATCGATCCACCGGTGGCATAGCCCTCGCAGACATACAGCGTTTCGCCATCCTGCGGCGCGCTCAGCCTGTCGCCCAGCAATGCAGCCGCACCAACCTTTTCCATACCGCTGTTGAAACGCTTCTGCCCATCCGGCGCAATCTTCTGGCTGCCCACAATTGGCTGGTGCGGCAAATCAAACCGATACAGCGGCACAATGATCCAGCCAGCCCAGCCCTGCTCCGTCATGATGCGGCAGCCTTCAGCCTTCACACCCTTGCGCTGCAGGTATTCCGATTCGCCCTCGATATCCGCCGCTTCATACTGCCGCTTGGCACGACTCGCAGCCAGGCGGGCCAGCTCACGCCGCTTAGCCGCCTCGCGCTTTTCCGCAGCCGCCCGATCTTCTGCCAGCTTCGCCCGCTCTTCTGGCGTCAACTCCGGCGCTTCGGCGTCAATCTCATGCCACTTGTCTTTGTAACCAAAGTGGCCGAACAGCCAAGTCTTTCCAGTTTTTGGCGAACGCCATTCATGAATGCGATACCACGCTTTTTTGCTGGGCCCAAACAGCACCTTTTTGCCAGTGGTATCCAGCGGAGTCGGCGGCTCTGGCACATCCTGACCGCGCATCTGCGACAGGATGCTATCGAGTTGAGAATGCATCATCGCCCCTTGTGTTTCTTCTGTTTTTTCAGCAACGCCTGTATCCGGCGTTGTTTCATCGGGATCAACCGCTGCGCTTCAGCCTGCTGGCGCTTTTCGCGCTCCAGATTGGCGTGCGCCTGTTCGAAAGTCGGATCGCGGTGCATCAGCGAACCTGCTTGCAAACCTCAATCCCGAAACGGCACATCTGCGCCATCACACGAAAAATGGCCGACAAGGCCGACCAGATACCACCGATAATCAAAACTGCATCCCGCATGATTTCTCTCTCCGCAGTGCCTGTAACAGGTCTTTCAGAATTCGCTGCCCGCGGGCGCGTTTTTCACGCCTCGGGCAACGCTTTATTTGCCACGCCTGCAACTTGATCCGACGGTACTGCTCGGTTTCGCGCACGGTGCAGCCTCAGCATGGTTTTTTCGAGCGCCTTGCGCGCATCGATGCCACGGCGCTTTTCGATGGCGGCCAGCCACCCCTGCCGCTGCTCACGGGTCGGCAACCGCAAAATCCGGCGCGCTTCACACGCATGGCGAAACGCTTCAGACCACGTACCGACCGGACAATACGGCCCGTCAAACACCACCACAGGCCCACACACAGCAGCCCCAATACATTCACCAGCGGAGCGAGCGGGCGCATGGCTCATTCTTTCCCGTACACCTTCACCGCCACCGCAACCAGCTCATGGGCCTTGCGGTAAAGCTCACTCACCTCAGCGTGCAAATCACGCTGCTCACTGGCATCGATGGCGCCATCATTGCGGATGGCAGAGCGCAACTTATGCGTCATCACTCCCAGCTCTTCCACCAGCTCCTGCTGCTTCTCAAGTAGCTCGTCGTTGTCGACATCACCGCAGTCTGGCAACGCCACAAAAACCCCACCAGACCGGGCCGCCAGGTATTCGACGTATAACGTGGTCTTGCTCAACGACTGCATTGCCAGATAGTCGTCCTCGTCAAACCTCTGACCACGCAATCCGAAACGGCGGTTGTGAAACTGACTGGGCGACATACCGAGCGCCACCGCCATCGCATCACGACCATGACCGAAGGCTTCAATCATTCCGGTTACAACTTCGCGCAAGCTGTTCATATCGTTTTCCAGTGCCGCTGTGGTTTTGCCAATTAGCCAGCGCAGTTAAGCTGGCATCACGAATAAAAAACCCGGCCCAACACCGGGAAACCTGACGCCGCAAGGGACTGCCGGCACAGGGAGGAGAAATCAGGCGGCTCTGCGATCCTCAACCGGATACAAATCCGGACGCAAATCACGACCCGAGAGAGACAACCCCAAATCATGCGCAATCGACTCCAGCGCCGGCACATAGTCAGCCGGCGGCATCTGGTCTGGATTGCGGCTGTTGAGCCAGTTGCAGACGTGCGACTGGCGAATGCGCCGGGCCGGCAGCTTGGCGCACAGCAAATCCGCCAGCGCGGTTTGCCCGCCAGCGGTTTGAATGATTTTCTTGAGGGATTCGATAGCCATATCGAAAGAATAACAGCATGCTAATAACTGCGCAATTCAAAAATCAGCATACTTGTTTGTCGTCATTTAACAGCGTGCTGTTTAATGGCGACATGAGCACATTCAACGACCGAATAGAAGAAGCTGTGAAAATCGCTGGCGGGCAAACAAAGCTAGCGGAAAAGCTAACGGCCAGAATGAGCCGGGACATTTCGCAATCTACGGTGAGGTATCTGATTCACGGCCAGCGAGACAGAAGCCCGCCAAGGAGCAGCGAATTAACACCGTTCATCGCCGAAGTGACAGGACTCAACACGCACTGGCTAGCCACTGGCGAAGGCGAAAAATATCTCGCCTCAAAAAAACAAGAAGCCACTGAAGGCCCCACCGAACATCATCGCGTCAGCGACAGCGCCGAACTGCACTACCACGTCCGCCACGCGGCACCCGCGCCGGACAGCAATGAAAAACTAGGATTATGCCTAGTCGATATTCCATGCGAATCGACCTATATACCCATATTCAACGCAACGGCATCAATGGGATCGGGACGGGATTTGCCAGAAATCGAATATCAAGTGGGTGCCATGCAGCTCAGCCACGCCTGGCTGCGCCAACACCTCAACATCAGCCACACCAACAATCTGGCCGTCATCAGCGCCGATGGCGACAGCATGGCACCCACTTTCAGCAGCGGCGACCTGCTACTGATCGATCGCCAGGTAGACCAGATTAAAACCGACGCCATCTACGCCCTGGCGCTGGACGACCAGCTCTATGTTAAGCGCTTGGCACGCGACATTGGAGACGGTAGCGTCAACATCATCAGCGACAACCCCGCCTATGGCACCCAGCGCATCACCCGCGAGCGCGCCGAGCAGCTGCGCGTGATTGGCCGCGTGGTATTTGCCTGGCGCGGGGCTAAGCTTTAGAAAAATAAAATGGATTATGTAATTCCAAATAATCAATAAAAAAACCCGCCGAAGCGGGTTTATTCTTCAGAAGGCCTCACCTTCCTTGGCTTCGTTTTTTTGGGTGGATTAGCCACAGCCGCATCGACAGTATTTGCCTGCATCACATCCGTTTTTTCCAAACCGATCTTCGCTACGCTAACCACCCCGCTAGGAAGCGCTTCCTGCTGCACCGGGCCAACGCTAGCCACGGCAATTCGGAACTCAATGCTTAGGTTGTACAAACCTTCGTGCAACCCATTGTGCCGAACCAATATTTCCGCCAGCTCTTTTAGATTGTGCATTGGCAACTTACCGACGACATCCTCACTGGATGGTTGCATACTGCGCCCCTTCAAATTTCATGAAGCTACCCAATGCCGGATCTGCAATTTTCATCGGCTCTTTAATTTCATAATTACCCACGTAATAGTGGTTATGCTGCTCTATTTTCTCTACGCCATTTGCGTGAACAAGCGACTCAATAGCCCTAACCACCACATCATTTAACTTTATGTTG
>CALMFQ010000365.1 GCA_937863215.1 uncultured Pseudomonadota bacterium | reverse complement strand
TACGCCGAGTGGTTGTGGATCGATTCGAAGTTTTCCGATTCGACGATATAGGCTTCGATGCGGGCGTCGCCATTCAGTTTGGCGGCAACGTCGCGCACCATGTCTTCGACGAATTTCGGATTGTCGTAGGCGCGCTCGGTGACGAACTTCTCGTCCGGGCGTTTCAGCAGGCCGTACAGTTCGCATGAAGCCTGCGATTCGACGATCTGCACGATATCCTCGATCCATACCAGATCGTTGGTGCGGGCGGTGACGGTAACGTGCGAGCGCTGGTTGTGTGCGCCGTAGTCGGAAATCTTTTTCGAGCACGGGCACAGGCTGGTAACCGGCACAATAACCTTCATGGTGAAGCTGTATTTGCCGTCGCGGATTTCACCGACAAACGTCACTTCGTAATCGAGCAGGCTCTGTACGCCCGATACCGGCGCCGATTTGTTGATGAAATAGGGAAAACTCATCTCCACATAGCCGGATTGTGCTTCCAGGCGCTCAACCATCTCACGCAGCATGGTTTCAAACGATTCGACCGAAATCTCGCGCTCATGGCTATTGAGAATTTCGACAAAGCGCGACATGTGTGTGCCCTTGAAGTTGTGCGGCAGGTGCACATACATGTTGAACACAGCAATGGTGTGCTGCAGTCCGCCGGACTTGTCGGCAACTTTCAGCGGATGGCGAATGGACTTGATGCCGACTTTGTTGATGGCCAGATTGCGGTGATCTGGCGAATTCTGGACGTCGGCAATCGCTCGGTTTGCTGCAGCGGTCATGATGAATCCTGTGTACTTATCAGTTAGTAAGTATAACGCGGGAAAATACTTGAGTAAACTTATCGGGAATCAATGCGCCCAGTTTAACGCATATGCCAAGAGCGCATTGATTGAATCTGGCTATGCCGGCAATTGAGCGAGTCGATCGCGCACGCTCTGTTCGATTCCGGCGGCGTTGAGGCCACATGCGGCCAACAGCAGTGCCGGGTCGCCATGTTCGATATAGCTGTCCGGCAGGCCCAGTTGCAGCAACGGGGTAGCGATGCCGGCGGCCGCCAGCACTTCGCCGATCGCGCTGCCGGCGCCGCCCATGATGCAGCCCTCTTCGATGCTGACCAGCAATCGATGGCTGCGGCTGAGTTCGCGCACCAGGTTTTCGTCCAGCGGCTTGACGCAGCGCATGTTTACTACTGTCGCATCCAGTTGCTCAGCGGCGTCCAGAGCCGGCTGCAGCATTGGGCCGAATGCCAGCAGGGCGATTTTGCTGCCGTGGCGCCGGATTTCGCCCTTGCCCAGCGGTAGCGCAGTCATTGCCTGCTGGATTGTTACGCCCGGCCCGGTGCCGCGCGGATAGCGCACTGCACTCGGGGTGTCGAGCTGGAATGCGGTGTACAGCATCTGCCGGCATTCGTTTTCGTCGGCCGGAGTGAAGATGGTCATGTTCGGAATGCAGCGCAGATAGGCGATATCGAACGCACCGGCATGGGTCGGGCCGTCGGCGCCCACCAGCCCGGCGCGGTCGATGGCAAACACCACCGGCAGATTCTGCAGCGCCACGTCGTGAATCAGCTGGTCGTAGGCGCGCTGCAGGAAGGTCGAATAGATCGCCACTACCGGCTTCATGCCTTCGCACGCCAGCCCGGCGCCGAAGGTAACCGCATGCTGCTCGGCAATGCCGACGTCGAAATAGCGCTCCGGGTGTTCCTGCTGGAAGCGCACCATGCCCGAGCCTTCGCGCATCGCCGGAGTGATGCCGACCAGCCGCGCATCCAGTTTGGCCATGTCGCACAGCCAGTCGCCGAAAATCTGCGTGTAACTCGGTTTGCCGCCGCTCTTGGTGCCGACAATGCCGTTGGTGCGGTCGAATTTGCTGACGCCGTGGTACAGCACCGGGTCGTTTTCCGCCAGCTTGTAGCCCTGGCCCTTGCGCGTGACGATGTGCAGGAAGCGCGGGCCGTCGAGCTGCCTGATGTTGTGCAGCGTGTCGATCAGTGTATCGATATCGTGACCATCGATCGGGCCGAAATAGTGGAAACCGAATTCCTCGAACAGCGTACTCGGGGTGAACATGCCCTTGAAGTGCTCTTCGGTGCGGCGCACGAATTCGTGCAGCGGCGGCGCGGCCTCCAGCAGTTTGCTGCCGTTCTTGCGCACGGTGTTGTAGAGCCGGCCGGAAATCAGTTTCGACAGGTAGTTGTTGAGTGCGCCGACGTTGGGCGAAATCGACATTTCGTTGTCGTTGAGAATCACCAGCATGTTGGCATCCATTGCGCCGGCGTTGTTCAGCGCTTCGAAAGCCATGCCGGCGGTCATCGCACCGTCGCCGATGATCGCAACCGCGTGACGCTTGTCGCCTTTCAGCTTGCTGGCAACCGCCATGCCCAGCGCCGCCGAGATCGAGGTGCTGGAATGGCCGACGCCAAAGGTGTCGTATGGCGACTCCTCGCGCTTGGGGAAGCCGGCAATGCCGTCTTTCATCCGCAACCGCGCCATGCCTTCGCGGCGCCCGGTCAGAATTTTGTGTGGATAGCTCTGGTGGCCGACATCCCATACCAGCAGATCGTGCGGTGTGTTGTAGACGTGGTGCAGCGCAATGGTCAGTTCGATGGCGCCAAGGTTGGATGCCAGATGGCCGCCGGTCTTGCTGACCGATTCGAGAATGAATTCGCGCAGCTCGGTTGCCAGCACCTTGAGGAGCTTGCGGTCGAGCAGGCGCAGATCGGCCGGAGAGGAAATCGAATTCAGCAGGTCGTACATAAACTCAGAACGATCGGGAGACGATGAATTGCGCCAGCTGGCGCAAATGAAGGGCGCGTTCGCCAAACGCCGCCAGGCTGCCGATGGCGTCGGCCTGCAGCTCGGCCGCCAGTTCACGCGCCTGTTTCAGTCCCAGCAGCGAGACATAGGTCGGCTTGGCGTGGGCGGCATCCTTGCCGGCGGTCTTGCCTAACGTGGCACTGCTGGATTCGGCATCGAGCACGTCGTCGACTACCTGGAACGCCAGTCCGATGCACTTGGCAAAATGATCCAGCCGGATGTTTTCGTCGTCGCTCGGCGCTGCGCCGGCCAAGCGGCCGAGCGTAACCGCAGCGCGGATCAGTGCGCCAGTCTTGCGGATATGCATCTGCTCCAGCTCTGGCAGCGACAGTGCCTGGCCGACCGCCGCCAGATCGATTGCCTGGCCGCCGACCATGCCATGCGAGCCGGCCGCCTGCGCCAGCGTGTGCAGCATCGCCAGTTGTGTTGCCGGGGCAATTTCCAGTGGCGTGCTCAGCTGCTCGAAAGCCAGCGCCTGCAGGCCGTCGCCGACCAGCATCGCGGTAGCTTCGTCGAATTCGACATGCACGGTAGGTTTGCCGCGGCGCAATACATCGTCGTCCATGCACGGCAGGTCGTCGTGCACCAGCGAATAGGCGTGAATCAGTTCAACTGCCGCTGCGGCCCGGTCCAGCACCGCTGGCGCCGCACCGTTGATAGCGCCGGCAGCATAGGTCAGTAGCGGGCGTACCCGTTTGCCGCCGCCAAGTACGGCGTAGCGCATTGCATCGTGCAGCCGCACCGGCTGGCTGCCGGCTTTGGGCAGTTGTGCCGCCAGCACCTGTTCGATGTGCTGCTGGCGCTGATGCGCCCAGTGGTCGAAATCAGTTTGCGTCATCGGTTTCGAAGAGTCGTAAAGTGTCGTTTTCCAGGATGCGGACCTGCTGCTGCGTGTCGGCGAGTTTCGCCTGGCAGTATTTAAGCAGCTCGGTGCCGCGCTGGTAGGCGCTGAGCGAGGTTTCCAGCGGCATCTGGCCGCTTTCCATGCCGGCGATCAGCGTTTCCAGTTCGGTCAATGCGGTTTCGAACGATTCGGGGACGGCAGGCTTGCTTGCTTTGGCCATGGGGCACCTGTCGACATTGGGCAATCGGGCAAAATACCCCAATCGCCCCAAGTTGGTCAATGTAAAGGGAAAAACGGCCGACGCGCGGGTCGGCTCCTGGGTTTTCGCTGTTTATTGCCGGTGGTAGGAGGTAACCAGTTCGACTTCCTGTTTCGAGCCAAGGAACACCGCCACGCGCTGATGCAGCTTTTCCGGCTGAATGTCGAGAATCCGGCTGTGGCCGTCGGTCGCGGCGCCGCCGGCCTGTTCGACGATCAGGCTCATCGGATTGGCTTCGTACATCAGGCGCAGCTTGCCGGCCTTGTCCGGCTCACGGTTGTCGCGCGGATACATGAATACGCCGCCACGGGTCAGGATGCGGTGCACATCGCCGACCATCGACGCTACCCAGCGCATATTGAAATCCTTGCCGCGCGGGCCGGTCTTGCCGGCCAGCAGTTCATCGACATAGCGTTTCACCGGCGCTTGCCAGTGGCGCATGTTCGACATATTGATGGCGAATTCCCTCGTCTCCGCCGGAACGGTCATGTTCGGGTGGGTCAGTACGAAGCTGCCGGTTTCCCGGTCCAGCGTAAAGCCGTTGACGCCGTTGCCCAGCGTCAGTACCAGCATGGTCTGCGGGCCGTACAGTGTGTAGCCGGCTGCAACCTGTTCGGTGCCGGGCTGGAGGAAATCCTGTTCGGTCGGCGTGGTGCCGTTCGGGCTTTTCAGTACCGAGAAAATGGTGCCAACCGAAATGTTGATGTCGATATTCGACGAGCCGTCGAGCGGATCGAACAGCAGCAGGAAGCCGCCTTTCGGATAACTGTTGGGAATCGGGTAGGGGTGGTCCATTTCCTCCGACGCCATCGCTGCCAGGTGGCCACCCCATTCGTTGGCTTCCAGCAGGACATCGTTGGCGATCACGTCGAGTTTTTTCTGTGCTTCGCCCTGGATGTTGCCGGTGCCGGCTTCGCCGAGAATTCCCGCCAGTTCGCCCTTGTTGACGGTGTGGCTGATCGCCTTGCAGGCACGCGCCACCACCTCGATCAGAAAGCGCAGATCGGCCGAAATGGCCTGATTGGCACGCTGCTGCTCGATCAGATAGCGGCTGAGGGAGATTCGGCTCATGTAGGGGGTCCTTGGAGAATTGGAGAAATGGCAATTCGGCGGCGATTATACCGGGAATGGCGCACGCCATCATGTCGGCCGCGAATAGCGCCCGACATCGACCTGATCCTGCTGCTCCGGTTGCAGGTAGCGCTGCCCGTAGCTGACGGGAATGCCACTGTGCAGGAACAGCTCGAACAGCTCGGCATCGATATGCCGCTCATCGCGCATTCTGGCCATGATTTCCAGCGCTTGCGATAGCGTCTTGCCCGGCTTATAGGGACGGTCGATTGCGGTCAGTGCTTCGAAAATATCGGCGATCGCCATCATTCGTGCCGGAACACTCATTTGTTCGCGTCGCAAGCGTTTTGGATAGCCGCTGCCGTCCATTTTTTCGTGATGGCCGCCGGCCAGCTCCGGTACGTTGCGCAGATGTGGCGGAAACGGCAGTTGCGACAGCATCATGATGCTCTGCACGATATGGTCGTTGATCTGGTAGCGCTCTTCGGCATTCAGCGTGCCGCGGGCGATACCCAGGTTGTACAGCTCGCCGCGGTTGTATTTATGTCGCGGCGTGTCCAGCTTGAAGCCCCACGGATTGTCCGCTGCGATCCGTTCGTGCTCTTGCCGGGCGATCAGGTGCTCCGGCCGGTCGGCCAGCAGGTATTCGGTTGCCGGCAGCGTCTCGGCCGGCGTTTGCCGCTTGCGCTGCAGTTCTTCGTGGGCGATGCCGATGCGATCGTCCAGCGTGCGTTGCCAGGTACGGCTACCGATTGCCTGCAAACGCACCTGATCTTCTTCGCGCATCGATTCGCCGCCCAGATTGCAGCCGGCGACAAACGCGAACTCCTCATCCAGCGTCGTCAGCGTCTGTTGCAACTGTTCGGCCAGCCCGGCCTGCAAGCCGCCGGTGGCAACTGCGCGCCAGTATTCGATCTGCGCATCGCGCTTCAGTACCTCGAAACGGGTGCGGATTTCGTGGATGCGATCGTACAGGGTTTCCAGCTTGGTTGCCTTGTCGACCACGAATTCCGGGGTGGTAACTTTACCGCAGTCATGCAGCCAAGCCGCCATGCGCAAGGCTTCGCGCTGCTCCGCATCGAGCCGGAAATCGCGGAACGGCCCGCTGTCGGCGTTGCAGGCGGCGTCGGCTAGCATCTCGGTCAGCACCGGTACGCGCTGGCAATGGGCGCCGGTGTAGGGAGATTTGGCATCGATGGCGTCGGCGATCAGCCGGATCACCGCTTCCAGCAAGCGTTTCTGCGCCTCCAGCAGGCGCTGTGCGTCGATCGAAATTGCCGCGGTGCCGGACAGCGAGGTGGCGAATGCCATCGCCGCCGCACTTGGCTGTACCGCATGGCTGAACAGCAGCACCATTACGCCGACCGCGCCGCCCTGCGGGGTGCACAGCGGAATGGCACTGATGCGCTGTTCGTAATCGGCCGAATCGATTTCCTGCTGCTGTTGCTGTGCGACGGCCTGGTGGCACAGTTGCGCCAGTTCCGCATCGCTACCGGCTCCGGCATGCAGCTGTTGCGGCAACTCCACGCCACCGCTGCGGTCGGCCGCCTTGAGCAACGAGCCATCGTCTTCGCGCAGGTAGATTGCGCAGTCGTTCGGG
>CALMFQ010000364.1 GCA_937863215.1 uncultured Pseudomonadota bacterium | reverse complement strand
CTGGCCAACTGGATTTAACCTGTGACACGCCGACCGACGGGCTTGGCACAAGCGAGTTACCTTGGATTTAATATTGGATCAAGTAACCCGACCCAACACGATCAGATGTAAATGACTCTGCTGCGGTTGCCCGCCTGACCCATCGGCAAATCAGTGCAGAGACCGGCTGGGATTAAGCAGCCAGTGCGTAAGTTTCGTCGTTTGCGACTATATAAATTCAGCGTTTTACGGGAATCTGAGATCCCGGTATGCCCTCATCCGCTTTGCAACCCCCGTCGAAACCAGGTCGGCCCCAATTTGGATATCAGTAATCTTGGTATTGAACGACGAGTTTCAAGTACCAAGAGTTTAATTATATCGGTGATGTCACAAGTAGTCGATCAATTGCTGCGGGTTGTCGATAAATGCTGCAGCTCCCCACTTGTGCGGCTCATCGCTGGCAGCGATATAGCCGTAATTGGCGATGACGGGTTTCATGCCTGCGGCGATTGCGGCTTCGACATCGCGTTCTGCATCGCCAAGGTAGATGCATAGTTCCGGCGCCACAGCGAGTTGTTCCGCGGCATACAGCAGGGGTTTGGGGTCTGGTTTGGCAACCCCAACCGTATCGCCGCTGACAATGACTTCCGGGGGGACGGACCAGGGCAACGCCGGTACCAGGCGGTCGGTGAAACGCATTGGTTTGTTGGTGACAATGCCCCATTTGATGCCACGCTGCGCCAATTGCTGCAGCAGTGCATTGATGCCGTCAAAAATGACGGTAAGGTCGGCAAAGCCGTTTTCGTAATGATTGAGAAAGCGTTGGCGCAGCGATTCGAAATCCGGATGGTTGCGGTCAATGCCAAAGCCCAGTTGTATCAATCCTTGGGCTCCGTGCGACGCCACTGGGCGGATGTGCTGATAAGGCAACGGCAGCTGGCCTTCTTCCTGTAGCAACCGGTTGAGTGCGGCGCCCAAGTCCTGGGCCGTGTCGGCAAGCGTTCCGTCGAGGTCGAACAATACGGCACGGGTCATGCTTCGCTCCGTTGGCAACACATCATGTAATTGACCGATGTATCGGTAACAAGTTTGTATTGCTTGCTGACCGGGTTATACGTCATGCCGGTCAGATCCACGACGTTAAGGCCCGCATTGCGAGCCATGCGCGTGAGTTCGGAAGGTTTGATGAATTTGGCGTAGTCATGCGTGCCGCGCGGCAGAAATCCCAGCACGTATTCGGCGCCGATTACGGCATGCAGGTAGGATTTGGCATTGCGATTCAGTGTGGAAAAGAATACATGACCACCCGGTTTAACCAGTGCAGCACAGCTGCGGACTACGCTTTCCGGATCGGGTACATGCTCCAGCATTTCCATGCAGGTTACGCTATCAAAGCTGGCGGGGCGTTCGCTTGCCAACGCTTCGACGGCGATACAGCGATAGTCGACTTTGAGCCCGGATTCGAGCAGATGCAGTCTGGCAACCTTGAGCGATTTTTCCGCCAGATCGATTGCGGTAACATCGGCTCCCAGGTCTGCCATCGATTCGGACAGAATGCCGCCGCCGCAGCCGACGTCGAGCACCTGTTTGCCATTGAGTGCGGCACGCTGGTCGATATAGTTCAGACGCAAGGGATTGATTTCATGCAGCGGTTTGAATTCGCTGTCTTTGTCCCACCATTTATGGGCGAGTTCGCTGAATTTGGAGATTTCGCCGGCATCGACGTTGTTTGCGGTATGTTCGGTCATCGATCGATTATCTGAATGATTTAGGGCGTAAGGTTACCGCAGTAGCGTATCGCGAGCCAGAATTTAGCGCTGTTGGCCGATTCTGGCGTGCCACCAGCGGGCTTTGGCCAGGATTTGTTCCTGGTTGATCCGGGTGGTTTGACGCTGCTGTAAAACGGGTTCGCCATTGATCCAGGCATCACTGACTTGGCTGCGCTCCAGGCAGTAAACCAGATGTGAAATCGGATCGAAGCAGGGGAGCGCTTCGGCGCTATCAATTTTTACGGCAATCAGGTCCGCATATTTGCCCGGGAGCAACGATCCGATCCGATTCTGCCATCCCAGTGCTGTTGCGCCGCTCAGGGTTGCCATTTCCAGTGCCTGCCACGCTGGCACTGCTTCTGGTTGGCCTGTTGCTACTTTGGCGAGCAGTGCGGTTGTTCGCAATTCGGTGAACATGTCGAGGCGATTGTTGCTCGCTGCGCTATCGGTGCCGATGCCAACGTTTACGCCGGCCTGAAGTAATGCGCTTACCGGTGCGATTCCGGAGGCCAGTTTCATATTGGAACTGGGGTTGTGCGCAATATGGCAGCCATGCTGTGCCAGTATCGCGATTTCGTCTGCACTCAGATGTACGGCATGGATGCCGACGAAGTCGGGTGTCAGCAAGCCCAGCTGTCGCAGCCGGGCCAGCGGTCTGACTCCGTACTGGTTCAGGCTGTCGCTGATTTCCTTGGTGGTTTCGTGGATATGCATGTGCACCGGCATCTGCAGTTGCTCTGCGAGTGTCACGATACGACTGAATGTCGCGTCCGATACTGTATACGGGGCATGCGGCGCCAGCGCGAACTGCAATAATGCTTCGTGTTTGAAATTATCGCGTGCGGCCAGTGCCTTGCCGATATAGTCGTCGGCATCGCTGGCATAGCCGGTGGGAAATTCGAGGATGGCGGCGCCGATGGTGCCGCGCATCCCGGCCTGTAGCAATGCCCGGGCGGTTGCCTCGGGGTGGAAGTACATATCGTTGACGCAGGTGGTGCCGCCACGCAACATCTCGACTGCCGCCAGCAGAGTGCCGTCTTCAACGAATTCGGCGCTGACGTGAGCCGCTTCGGCTGGCCAGATATGCTGTTGCAGCCATACATCCAGCAGCAGGTCGTCCGCTAGGCCACGTAGCAAGGCCATCGCCGAATGACCGTGCAGATTGACCAGTCCGGGGCAGACAATGTGCCCCGGTAACTCGACGGTTTGCTTTGCAGCATATCTCCCGTGTGCTTCGCCGGACGGAAGAATGGCAACGATCTTGCCGCAATCGATGGCTACGCAGTGATCCGCCAAAGCCGTTGCGCGCGGTTCGACCGGCACTACCCAGCCGGCATGGATCAGGGTATCGACAGGCTGCATTGATGGCCTTAAGCGCTGACCGATACGGCCGGTACTTGGGCGACCAGCGCTTGCTGCGCATAGCTGCGATAGGCTTCGGCTACCGCTGCGCCAGGTTCGCAATCGTGGCCTTGTGCGGTCAGCACGGACTCGAGTGCGCTCAGGCAGGCAATGACATTTTCTACCCGGCTGGAATAACCCATCAGGCCGATGCGCCAGATTTTGCCTGCAAGATCACCCAGGCCCGCACCGATTTCGATGCCATGCTGTTGCAGCATGCTGGCGCGAACCTGTTTGTCGTCCAGCCCTTGTGGAATGTAAATCGAGTTCAGTTGTGGCAGGCGCGATTTCTCTGCAACCACATATTCGATACCGAGAGCACTCAATCCTGCTTTCAGCGCCTGGTGGTTGCTGGCATGGCGTGCCCAGGCTTGCTCCAGGCCTTCTTGTTGCAGGGCCAGCAGCGCCTCGTGCAGCGCATACAGGCTGTTGGTCGGGGCCGTGTGGTGGTAGGTTCGGGTGGTTTCGCCCCAGTAACCCAGTAGCAGTTTCAGGTCGAGGAACCAGCTCTGGCATTTCTGCTGGCGATTCTTTACCAATTCGACCGCGCGCTCGCTAAAGGTGATTGGCGACAGGCCCGGAGTGCACGACAGGCATTTCTGACTGCCGGAATACACCGCATCTGCACCCCATTCATCGACCATTACCGGTACGCCGCCAAGCGAAGTGACCGTATCGACAATTGTCAGGCAGCCATGCTTTTGCGCCAGAGCGCACAGAGTCTTGGCGTCGGAAAGGGCGCCAGTGGAGGTTTCCGCA
>CALMFQ010000363.1 GCA_937863215.1 uncultured Pseudomonadota bacterium | reverse complement strand
CGCCAGCCATGCCGACGGCGTCACGCTGCGCGTCTGGGTGCCGGGCTGTGCGACCGGTGAGGAAGCCTACACGCTGGCGATGGTGTTTTGCGAGGCACTGCAGTGCGCCTGGCCGGCGCGTAATGTGAACCTGCAGATTTTTGCCACCGATCTGAACCAGCGCGCAATTGCCAAGGCACGTAAAGGCCATTATCCGGCCAGCATTGCCGGCGATATGCCGGCACAGCGGCTGCAGCAGTTTTTTGTTGCCGACGGGCAGGGCTATCAGATCAGCAAGAAAATCCGCGAAATGGTGATTTTCGCCCCGCACAACCTGCTGGCCGATCCGCCATTCAGCAAGCTGGATCTGCTGAGTTGCCGCAATCTGCTGATCTATCTGGCGCCGGACGTGCATGCCGCGCTGCTGGGGCATTTCCACTACAGCATGAACCCCGACGGATTTCTGCTGCTGGGCAGTTCCGAATCGATCGGCGGTGCGACCAGTCTGTTTACTCCACTGGGCGGCTGCGGCCAGATTTACCGGCGGATTGACGGCCCGCAGCAGGAAAAGCGCTTCGATTTTCTCAGCAAACCCGGCAGCTTTACACCAACATCCGCGATTGACAGCATGACCCACCCGATGAAACCTGCCCTCCCTGTCGACCTGAAGGCCCTGTCGGATCGTTTCCTGTTGCAGCAGTGCGCACCGACTGCGGTGCTGACCAACGATGTCGGCGATATCCTGCATATCAGCGGCAGGCCGGATCGCTACCTGCAACTGGCGGAAGGCCGCGCCAACCTGAACATCATGAACATGGTGCGCGATTCGCTGAAGGCCACGCTGAGCGAAGCGTTCCAGGATGCGCGCCAGCTGGGTCAGTCCATCCGGCTGATTGCAGCGCCGTCAGGCGACGATGAGCGGGCGGTGGAAATCGGCGTCTATCCGCTCGGTGAGGCGGCACCGCAGCAGGGAATGGCGATGGTGACATTCGCCGATAGCGCTGCAGTGGCGGATATGCACAACGGCGACGAGCGCTCGTCGCGCCAGAGCAGCCGGTTGCTGATGCTGGAGCAGATGCTGCGGCAGACCCGCGAAACGCTGCAGGTGACGCGCGAGGAAATGCAGACCTCGCGCGAGGAGCTGACCTCGACCAACGAGGAACTGCAATCGACCAACGAGGAGTTGACCACCTCGGCGGAAGAGTTGCGCACCATGAACGAAGAGCTGGTTCGTGCGCGCGCCGAATCGGAACAGGCGCTGACGCGTTATACCGATCTGTTCGACTCGGCGCCGGTGGGGTATTTCACTCTCGATCGCTGCGGCGCGATCGTGCAGGTCAATCTGGCCGGTGCGGCGCTGCTGGACATGGAGCGTGACCGTGTCGCCGGCGGGCGCTTCACCATGTTCGTTACCGAAGCCGACCGGCCGAAATTCAATGCTTGCCTGGAACAGGCATATGCCACCGAATATGCGCAATTATGCGAGGTGGCGCTGTGGCGCGATCACGATCAGGCGCAGCAGGTGCGTATTTCCGCCTCGGCGGCTGAAGATGGCCAGAGTTGCCGGATGGTGGCCATCGACATTACCGAGCGCCGCCAGGCCGAAGCGGCGCTGAGGCTGAGCGAAGAACGCTTCCGCATGCTGTGGGAAACCGCAACCGATGTGGTGGTGGTATTCGATGGCGATAACCGCATCCAGTACGCCAATACTGCGGTGGCAGCGGTTTTCGGCCACGACCCGGAGCGCCTGATCGGCGAGGAGATGGCAGTTCTGCAGCCGGAGCATCTGCGCGACGCGCATCGAGGCGGCCTGGAGCAGTTCCTGCGCACGCGGGAAAAGCGCCGCGACTGGCATATATTCGAGACGACCGGGCTGCATCGTGACGGCCATGAGTTCCCGGTAGAAATCTCTTTCAGTTTCAACGACATCGGCGGCAAGCCACTGTTTGCCGGGTTTATCCGCGATATTACCGAGCGCAGGCGGGCCGAGGTGCGCGAGGCCGCGCGCTCGCGGACCATGCTGCAGATTGCCACCGGTACGCCGCTGGCGGAGATTCTGGATGGTATTGTGCGTGCCGTCGAAGCGGAGACGCCGGGTAAACCATGCAGCATCTTGCTGCTCGACGATAGCGGCAAGCACATCCAGCTAGGCGCCGCACCCAGCCTGCCGGCGTTCTACAACGAAGCGATCGACGGCGCGCCGATCGGGCCGCAGGCCGGCTCGTGTGGCACGGCGGCGTATCTGAACCGGCGGGTTATCGTCAACGACATCCAGACCGACCCGCTGTGGGCCGATTACCGGCAACTCGCCATCCATGCCGGGCTGGCTGCGTGCTGGTCGGAGCCGATCCGCAGCGCCGCGGGCAAGGTGCTTGGCACATTCGCCATCTACGGTCGCCAACCCGGCAGCCCGGGTGCGGCGGAAATCAATACGCTCAATACCGCCGTGCAACTCGCCAGCATCGCCATCGAGCGCAAGCAGGCGGAAGCAGCGCTGCTGCGTGAACGCGATTTTTCCAACCAGAGCCTGAACAGTCTGCCAGGCACATTCTACGTGATCGATCAGCAAGGAAAATTCATTCGCTGGAACGAAAATCTGCCACTGGTAAGCGGCTATTCCGACGCCGAAATCGCCGTGATGCCGGTAACCGGTTTTTTCGGCCCGGCCGACGCCGAGCTGATAAGGCAGCGTATCGTCGAAGTGTTCACCAAGGGTGCGGCACAGATTGAAGTCGATATGCTCACCAAGGATGGCCGGCGCATTCCCTACTACTATTCCGGCAAGCTGATCCAGATGGAAGGGCAGCCGGTACTGATCGGTATGGGCATCGACGTCAGCGAGCGGCGCAAGGCGGAGATAGCGCTGCGCGAAAGCGAAGAGCGCTACCGGCTGATGTTCGAACATTCCAAGGATGCGCTGATTACCGTCGTCCCCGCCACCCAGGCACTGGCTTCGGCCAATCAGCAGGCACTGGAGCTGTTCGGCGTGCGCGACGAGGCCGAGTTCCTTGCCACGCCGTCATTGTCGCTGTCGCCTGATTTTCAGCCGGATGGCCGGCCTTCCGCGGAAAAAGCTGCCGAAGTGATTGGCAAGGCGCTGCACGAAGGCTCGTGTTTCTTCGAATGGATGTACCGGCGCCGCAATGGCGAACCGTTCCTCAGCGAAGTGCTGCTGACAGCGATGTCGATCGGCGGCGAAGCGGTGATCCAGGCGTCGGTGCGCGACATTACCGCGCGCCGCCAGAACGAGGATCAGGTCAGGCTTGCGGCGATGGTCTATCAGCACAGCAGCGAAGCGATGATGGTAACCGATGCCGGCGACCATATCATCGCCATCAACCAGGCATTTACCCGGCTTACCGGCTACAGCGAAGCGGAAATCCTCGGCCGGAATCCGAACATTCTGCGCGCCGAGCAGCAGGATGGCGTGCTGGAGCAGGGGATTTTCAACGCACTGGCAGCAAGCGGCAGCTGGCAGGGCGAGCTGCGCGGGCGGCGCAAGAATGGCGAGATATTCACCGAGTGGCTGACCATCAACACTGCCTGGAATGCCGATGGTACGGTGCATCGGCGCGTGGCGTTGTTCTCCGATATTTCGGAAAAGAAAAAGAACGAGGAACTGATCTGGCAACAGGCCAACTTCGACTTTCTCACCGGTCAGCCGAACCGGCGCATGTTTTACGAGCGGCTCGGCCAGGAGATCAAGAAAGCCGACCGCGACCAGCTGTCGGTGGCATTGATGTTCATCGACCTGGATCGCTTCAAGGAGGTCAACGATACGCTCGGCCACGACATCGGCGACCTGCTGCTGAAAGAGGCCGCCGACCGGCTGCGCCACTGTGTGCGCGAAACCGATTTTCTCGGCCGGCTGGGCGGCGACGAATTCGCCATCATTCTCGGCGAGCAGGAAGACCCGGCCAACATCGACCGCATCGCACAGGAAATCCTCGACAAGATGACCCGTCCGTTCCAGCTGGGCGATGAAACCGCCTATGTTTCGGCCAGCATCGGCATCAGCCTGTATCCGGAAGACGGCAGCAAGGTCGAGGAGCTACTGAAAAATGCCGATCAGGCGATGTATGCAGCCAAGCACCTGGGGCGCAACCGTTTCAGCTATTTCACCCCGTTCATGCAGGAAGCGGCGCAAATCCGCATGCGACTGGCCAACGACCTGCGTCTGGCTCTGGCAGAGAACCAGCTGCGCGTGCATTATCAGCCGATTGTCGAACTGGCTACCGGTATCGTGCACAAGGCCGAGGCACTGGTACGCTGGCAGCATCCGACCGAGGGCCTGGTCAGCCCGGCGGCATTCATTCCGATTGCCGAGGAAACCGGCCTGATCATCGACATCGGCAACTGGGTCTTCCACGAGGCGGCACAACAGGCCGCTGTCTGGCGCCAGAGCTGTCATGCCGATTTCCAGATCAGCGTCAACAAATCACCGGTGCAATTCCGCGACGACAACGGTAAACAGTCGGGCAGCTGGATCGAGCAGCTGCACGCGCTCGGCCTGCCTGGCCAGTGTATCGCGGTAGAAATCACCGAAGGCCTGCTGATGGACGCCAGCGGCAGCAATCTGGCGAAATTCCAGGCATTCCGCGATTCCGGCATCCAGGTGGCGCTGGACGATTTCGGTACCGGCTATTCGTCGCTGTCGTACCTGAAGAAGTTCGATATCGATTATCTGAAAATCGACCAGTCGTTCACCCGCAATCTTGCACCCGGCTCGGAAGACATGGCGCTGTGCGAGGCGATCATTGTCATGGCGCACAAGCTGCAACTCAAGGTGATTGCCGAAGGCATCGAAACCGAACAGCAGCGCGATCTGCTGATTGCCGCAGGCTGCGACTATGGTCAGGGTTATCTGTTTTCGCGGCCGCTGCCGGCCGAGGCTTGCGACGCTTTTCTGCAGGGGCGGCAGGAGCCGGCGGCAAAACGTTGAGTTAAATTGAACCAGTGCCGGCAGCAATGATCTCAGCATATTGCGACCGCCAATGATATCCATTACCATCGGCCGCGGTTTTACGCTAATACTTTAAATATCAAAAACCTTTCCCGACGCGCAGCAGGCTTGACTCCGACATCGCCCGCGAACGGGATGCGCCAGCCCCAAGGAAGCGACATATATGAATCTGCTGAAATATCTGCTTGTAGCCGTTGCCACCGCCAGCCTGGTGGGATGCGCAGGCAGCGTCAGGGATGTGAAAGTCACCAAGGGCGAATCGGTGGTGCAATACGCCGATCAGGTGGAAATCAAGTATCTCGGCAGCGGCGGCCATCTGATCCGGCGCGGCAACGACGTGCTGATGACCGCGCCGTTCTTCAGCAACCCGTCGATGCTGGAACAGTTGCTGCCGGCCAAGGTCAAGACCGATCGTATCGAAGCCGGACTGCCCGATGTCAGCGATGTGGAAATGGTGCTGGTTGGTCATTCGCATTACGACCACACGATGGATCTGCCCTACATCGCCAAGAAGCGCGCACCGAAAGCGCTGTTCTTCGGCAGCGCGACGATGAAACACCTGCTGGCGCCGGCAATCGAGCGTTCGCGGCTGATCGTGATGAACGACATGGCCACCTCCGGCCAGGTGCCGGGCGAATGGGTTTACTCCAAAAACCGTGCGTTCCGCTTCATGGCGCTGGAGTCCGACCACGCGCCGCACATGCTGGGCATGAAGCTGGTATCCAGCGCCAAGCTGGGCGAAGACCTGAAAACCCTGCCGACATTCACGCGCAATTATCCGGAAGGCGAAGTGTTTGCCTACCTGATCGATTTCCTCAATCCGGACGGCAAGATCGCATTCCGCATTTACTATCAGGACACAGCATCCAGCCCCGGCATGGGTTATATCCCCGATTTCGATCCGGTCGATCAGGCGCCGGTGGATGTAGCGATTCTCTGTGTCGGTTCGTTCAGCCAGGTCAAGGACTATCCAGAGCATATCCTGCGCATGGCCAAACCGAAATTCGTCATCGCCGGCCACTGGGAAGACTTCTTCCGCCCGCAATCCGATCCGATCGCCGTGGTGCCGCTGGCCAGTATCGACGAATTTCTGCGCCGCGCTCGCTCGGTATCGCAGGCCGGTGTCAAAGTGCCGACCCCCGGCACGGCGCTGACCTATCGCGTCACCAATCCGGACATCACCCGCGCCACCGCCAACACCACCACCCAGCAGTAATTCCGATGGACGACTACCGCGCGCCGGGCTGGCTACCCGGCGGGCATCTGCAGACCATCGTGCCGGCGCTGCTGAGCCCGGCACCGGCGGTGCATTACCGGCGCGAACGCTGGAATACGCCGGATGGCGATTTCATCGATCTCGACTGGGTCGGTACTGCAGCCCATGCGCCGCTGGTGGTGCTGTTCCACGGACTGGAAGGCTCGTCGCAAAGCCACTACGCCAAGGCTTTGATGGCCAAGGCGCTGGCACTCGGCTGGAATGGCTGCGTGCCGCATTTCCGCGGCTGCAGCGGCGAGCCGAACCGCGCGCCACGCGCCTACCATGCCGGCGATTCGGCCGAAGTGGGCTGGATCGTCGCCCAGCTGCGCCGGCGCTATCCCGACATCGCGCTGTTTCTCGCCGGCGTTTCGCTAGGCGGCAACCAGCTGCTGAAATGGCTCGGCGAACGGGGCCTCGCGGCACGGCGCCAGGTCACCGCCGCAGCCGGAGTATCGGCACCGCTGGATCTGACTGCCTGCGGCAAAGTGCTCGATCACGGCATCAATCGCCATGTCTACACCCGCAGTTTTCTCAAGACGCTGAAACCGAAAGCGCTCGACAAACTGCGTGAATTTCCCGAACTCGCCGACTACCGGCAGATCGCCGCCGCGCGTTCATTCAAGGAATTCGACCGTTATTTCACCGCGCCGGTACATGGCTTCATCGATCATCACGATTACTGGCATCGCGCCAGCAGCAAGCCGCTGCTGAAATCGATCGCCGTGCCTACCCTGGTGCTGAACGCACGCAATGACCCGTTCATGCCCGAATCGGCGCTGCCTGGTCGCGACGAAGTGGCGCCCTGCGTCGAGCTGGATTTTCCGCACCACGGTGGCCATGTCGGCTTTGCCCAGGGCAGCTTTCCCGGTCGCATCGATTGGCTGCCGAACCGCTTGACCGGCTTCTTTGCGCGCCATCTGTAGGCAATTTGCCACAGCCGCCGCGCGTTTAATTCAATTTGCATACCGTTGCTGCTATGCACAATAGGGGCGTGCTAGAATTGCCGCCAATCTGATGCTTGAGGAAAATTGCACATGGCCAATTACCCGAAAGAAATATTCAAGGCGTACGACGTACGCGGCATTGTCGGCAAAACGCTGACTCCGGAAATCGTCGAAGCCATCGGCCACGCCATCGGCTCGGAGGCCGTCAAGCGCGAACAGCGCGCCATCGCCATCGGCCGCGACGGCCGCCTGTCCGGCCCCGACCTTGCCGCCGCACTGGCACGCGGCATCCAGAAAGCCGGCATCGACGTGGTAGACGTCGGCCGTGTTGCCACCCCGATGCTGTATTTCGCCGCCTATCATCTGGGCATCAACTCCGGCGTAATGGTGACCGGCAGCCACAATCCGCCCGAATATAACGGCCTGAAAATGCTGCTCGGCAGCGAAACGCTGGCCGGCGAAGCCATCCAGGATCTGTTGCGCCGCCTGGAAAACGACGACCTGACACACGGCGAAGGCAGCTACCGCGAATACGACATCGTCGAGGAATATCTGGAACGCATCGTCGGCGACATCCAGCTGCAAAAGCCACTCAGCGTTGTGGTCGATTGCGGCAACGGCGTGGCCGGCGCGTTTGCCCCGGTGCTGTATCGCCGCCTCAACTGCAAGGTGCGCGAACTGTTCTGCGACGTTGACGGCACCTTCCCCAATCACCACCCCGATCCGTCGCAGCCGAAAAACCTGCAGGACGTGATCCACGCGCTGGCCTCCACCGACGCCGAAATCGGCCTCGCCTTCGACGGCGACGGCGACCGGCTCGGCGTGGTCACCAAGGAAGGCAACATCATCTACCCGGATCGGCAGATGATGCTGTTCGCCGGCGACGTACTGTCGCGCAACCCCAAAGCCAAGATCATTTACGACGTCAAATGCACCCGCAACCTGGCGCCGTGGATCGAGGAAAACGGCGGCCAGCCGATCATGAGCCGCACCGGCCACTCGTTCATCAAAGCCAGGATGAAGGAAACCGGCGCCGCGCTCGGCGGCGAAATGAGCGGCCACATCTTCTTCAAGGAACGCTGGTATGGCTTCGACGACGGCATGTATGCCGGCGCACGGCTGCTGGAAATCCTGTCGCAGGTCGACGACCCGAACGAACTGCTCAACAACCTGCCGGACGCGGTATCGACGCCGGAACTGAACATCAAGATGAAAGAAGGCGAACACCACGCGCTGATCGCCAAGCTGCAGCAGGAAGCCAGCTTCACCAACCCGGAAAAAGTCATCGACATCGACGGTCTGCGGGTCGAATACGCCGACGGCTTCGGCCTGGCGCGCGCATCCAACACCACGCCGGTGATTGTGCTGCGGTTTGAAGCCGACAACGACGAAGCGCTGGAACGCATCAAGGCCGACTTCCGCCGCGTAATCAACTCCGCCGCACCGGGGATTGAACTGGGATTCTGATCCTGTTCCCACCCCGCAAAAAACCGGTGACAGGGCTCACCGGTTTTTTTATGCCCGGCTGCAGGGCAATGGCAGAGCGGCTTGCAGGCCGGGCTGTGAGGCAATACCAGAGCGGCTTGCAGGGCAGATGCTTTTGAGAGAAGGAGGGCGGCAGGCTCAAATTCCAACCGACTCGTCACCACCGAGCCACGCTTGCCCGAAGCGCCAAAACAAACAGGCAGCCATTCAGGCCGCCTGTGTGAAACCCGGATTTCGCCTGCGGCCCCATCCAGGCTACGGGCTCCGGGTTTTAAGGTCTGTCGCTAAGGAAGCGCTGATTTATTCGGCGAGCGGGATGAAGTGCAAGGAGCCCGGCGCGCAGAGCTCTGCATGGCCATTCCACTAGGCGGCGAGCCGCCAAGTGGCTGGTCAAGCGAGACATATCTTTAGATAGGCGAGCTTTCGAGCACCGCGCGAGTGCAACCGAGCTTGGCAAGCAAAGCTTGCCTAGCGAATTGCCTGCCTTTGGTGCGCAGCAATTCGCCCGCGCAGCCAATAAATCAGTGCTTTCCTAACCCTCACGGCTTCACCTCATCCCACGCCTTCAACAACCGCTTCACCGACACCGGCATCGGTGTCTTCAACTCCTGCGCAAACAGCGACACCCGCAGTTCTTCAATCAACCAGCGAAATTCGCGCAACTTCGGATCATCGGTGCCTTCCTTGCGATGTTTCGCCAGTCGCTGCAAATAGCGCTGCCACAAGTCAGCAATTTCCGCGCCACGTTGCTGGTCGCGTGCCGGGGCGTTGGGGTATTTTTCCAGGCGCAGGCGCATGGCTTTCAGGTAGCGCGGCAGGTGGCTGAGGTTGGGCCAGGGGGTGGCGCTGACGAAGCCTTTGCTGACCAGCGTCTGCAATTGCTCTTTTAATTCTGGAATCGGTCGCTGGTTGCCGAGCAGTTTCAGTACCAGTTGCTGGTATTCGGCGGCAATTGCCGCCAGCGTTTGCATCAGGCCTTGGGTCACCGCCGGCAGGCGGGTTTTGGCTTTTTGCTTCAGATCGGCGAAGGCTTTTTCGCTGTGCGGCAGTTCTTCGTCGCCAATAAACGCGCGGTCGGTGAGGGCGGTGAGGATGTCGTCTTTCAGGTCGTCGGCGTTGGCCACGGCGCGTAGCTGCATTGCCAGTTGGGTGAAGCCGGGCAGTGATTTTTCCAGTTGCTTCATCTGCTCTTTCAGCTCCAGCCGCAGCAGGCGGCGCACGCCGGCGCGCATCGCTTCACGGGCTTCGAGTTCGGTGTCGAACAGGCGGATCGCCACCGAGTCGCCGTTGTCTTCCAGCGCCGGGTAGCCGGTGAGTTGCTGTTTGCCTTTGCTGAAGCCGATTTTCTGCGGCAGGTCGCCGAAGTCCCATTTGGTCAGGCCTTCGCGTTCGATCGACGGTGCGTTGTCGCGGAAGGTGAGCTGTGCCGCTTGCCCCAGTTGCGCTTTCAGCGCCGCCAGATC
>CALMFQ010000362.1 GCA_937863215.1 uncultured Pseudomonadota bacterium | reverse complement strand
TGATCTTGTTGATCAGCAGTTCGCGGCAGGTGATCGAGTCGCTATCCCAGTTGTCACCATCGGATGCTTGTGCGACATACACGTTCCAGTCACTGTTGTTGAAGCGCTCGGAGATGATGTCGTGGAGCAGGTTCAGTGCGCTGGATACCACCGTGCCGCCGGATTCGCGCGAGGTAAAGAAATCCTGTTCCTCGACTTCGGTCGCCGATGTGTGATGGCGTATGAAAACTACCTGAATTTTGTCGTAGGCACGCGTCAGAAACAGATACAGCAGGATGAAGAAGCGCTTCGCCATATCTTTCTTGGCTTCATCCATCGAACCGGATACGTCCATGATGCAGAACATCACCGCCTGGCTGGTCGGCTTCGGCACCTTGATGCGATTGCTGTAGCGCAGATCGATCGGGTCGATGAACGGAATCGCCAGCAGGCGGATTTTCAGGTGATGAATCTCGTCGAGCAACTCCATTACGCCCGGATCATCATCGGTGGCACCATTGTCGCGCAACAGCTGCAGGGTTTCTTCGGCTTCACGCAGACGTTTGCGCGAGACGCCGCCAATAGCAATGCGCCGCCCCAGTGCTCCACGCAGTGAACGCAGGACGTGGATATTGCTCGGCGTGCCGGCGACGGTAAAGCCGGCGCGCATGCTTTTGAAATCCGTGGTCGATGCCAATTGGGTTTTCACCATATTCGGCAATTCGAGGTCGTCGAAGAAGTAGTTCATGAATTCTTCGCGCGTCAGTTCGAACACGAAATCGTCTTCGGCCAACTCTTCCGAATTGCCCGCCTGGCCTTTGCCGGAGCCGCCACCGCCACCTTGGGGCCGGGGGACCCGGTCGCCCTTGATGTACTCCTGATTGCCCGGATGCACTCCCTCCCATACACCGCCACGGCCATGGCCGAAAGTGGGTTCGTTGATGTCCTTGACCGGAATCGAGACCTTTTCGCCGTTTTCAATATCGGTAATGCTGCGCCCCTTTACCGCGCGGGCAACAGCCTCCTTGATCTGGCCCTTGTAGCGGCGCAGAAAGCGTTCGCGGTTGATTGCCGACTTGTTCTTGCCTTGCAGGCGGCGGTCGATTAGCTGGGACAAGTTCAACTTCCTCCGGCGTTCGCTGCGTCTGGCCTCAGACGGTAGCATCCGACATAAGCGCGACATTCCACGATAACTCTCTCCCGTTGTGCAGGAGAAAATTGCCAAACAGCCTGGCCGTGCAATCTACGACGATTTGCGTACGCGCAAATACCACTCGCACAGCAGCCGTACCTGTTTGGCGGTATATCCTTTGGCGACCATGCGTTCGACAAAGTCCTGATGTTTCTTGGCATCGTCGGTCGACGCTTTGGCATTGAACGAAATAACCGGTAGCAGATCCTCGGTATTGGAAAACATTTTTTTCTCGATTACCGCGCGCAGCTTTTCATAGCTGGTCCAGGCCGGATTCTTGCCGGCGTTGTTGGCCCGGGCACGCAACACAAAATTGACGATCTCGTTACGGAAATCTTTCGGATTGCTGATGCCGGCCGGTTTTTCGATTTTTTCCAGCTCGTTGTTGAGCGAATTGCGATCAAAGCTCTCGCCGGTGTCCGGATCGCGGAATTCCTGATCCTGAATCCAGAAGTCGGCAAACGTTACATAACGGTCGAAAATGTTCTGTCCGTACTCGGAGTAGCTTTCCAGATAGGCGGTCTGGATTTCCTTGCCAATGAATTCGACATAGCGCCCGGCAAGGTATTCCTTGATATACGCCATGTATTTCTGTTCCATCTCGGGAGCAAACTGCTCGCGTTCTACCTGCTGCTCCAGCACATAGAGCAGATGTACCGGGTTGGCAGCGACCTCGGTATTGTCGAAATTGAACACCTTGGACAGTATTTTGAATGCCCAGCGGGTGGACAAACCATTCATGCCTTCATCGACGCCGGCATAATCGCGGTATTCCTGGATCGACTTGGCTTTCGGATCGGTATCCTTGAGGTTTTCGCCATCGTAGACCTGCATCTTGGAGAAGATGCTGGAGTTTTCCGGCTCTACCAGACGCGACAGAACGGTGAACTGTGCCAGCATCTTCATCGTGCCGGGGGCACAAGGCGCCTCGGCCAGCGATGAGTTACGCACCAGCTTGTCGTAAATCTTCACTTCATCGCTTACACGCAGACAATACGGTACCTTGACGATATAGATACGGTCGAGAAATGCCTCGTTATTGCGGTTGTTCTTGAACTGTTTCCATTCCGATTCGTTCGAATGCGCCAATACAATGCCTTCGAACGGGATTGCGCCGAAGCCTTCCGTTCCCTTGTAGTTGCCTTCCTGCGTTGCGGTCAGCAGCGGGTGCAATACCTTGATCGGCGCCTTGAACATTTCGACGAATTCCATCAACCCCTGATTCGACAGGCACAGGCCGCCGGAATAGCTGTAGGCGTCCGGATCGTCCTGCGAATACTCCTCCAAGGCACGGATATCGACTTTGCCGACCAGCGAGGAAATATCCTGATTGTTTTCGTCGCCCGGTTCCGTTTTGGAAATGGCAATCTGTTTCAGAATTGACGGATAGCGCTTGACTACGCGGAACTGATTGATGTCACCGTTGAATTCGTGCAGACGCTTGACTGCCCATGGCGACATGATGGTACGCAGGTAGCGGCGTGGAATTCCGTAGTCTGCTTCCAGGATCGGGCCGTCTTCCCCTTCGTTGAACAGGCCAAGCGGGGATTCGTTAACCGGAGAGCCCTTGATGGCATAAAACGGAACGCGCTCCATCAGCGATTTGAGTTTTTCCGCAATCGAGGACTTGCCGCCGCCAACCGGGCCCAGCAGATACAGAACCTGCTTGCGTTCCTCCAGCCCTTGTGCGGCGTGGCGGAAGTAGGCAACCACCTGTTCGATTACCTCTTCGGTGCCATAGAATTCGCGGAAAGCCGGGTAGATCTTGATAATCTTGTTGGAGAATATCCGCGACAATCTCGAATCGTTGCGAGTATCCACCATCTCCGGCTCACCGATTGCTGCCAGCATCCGTTCGGCTGCAGAGGCATAGGCGAGCCGATCCCTTTTGCAGATTTCCAGATATTCCTGCAGCGAATATTCCTCTTCCCGGGTGCGTTCGTAACGAGCAGCGTAATTTTGGAAGATGTTCATCGTTTCACCTTTTGACTATCTACCAGGGTTGTCCGGTACCACTGATGTCTGAGCCTCAAATGAAGCCATGCTGCGCTACAGAACGGGCTCTCTGTTTCATCATAGTCAATTGCAGACCACTGCACGTCAAGTAATGGCGCGTGTGTAACCGGGGCTAAGGCAGGGGTGTGGCGCAGAAAGCAACAGCCGGGCCGTTGCTGCTTGAGGTGACGGAAAAGTCTGTTATGCTGACCGGATATCCATGGCGCGGCGCATGATATTTGTCATTCCGGATGTTTGTGCCGCGCCTGGCGGCACACGATTGCGGCGGGGGTTATGCGCGGATAAACAGCTTCAGCATCCGTTCCGCCAACTGTTCGATCGTCAGATCGCCCGAGGGGCGAAACCACTGGGCGGTCCAATTGAGGCTACCGAACAGCATTTTGCGCAGCAGGCCGGTGTCGTCGGGTATCAGTCCGGCACATGCCGCGCTGTCGAGTGCCTGTTGCCAGATGTTTTCATATTCGTCGCGGAGACGGACTATCCGTTCGCGCGCATCGGGTTCCAGGCTGTCCCATTCGTACAACAGCACCTCAAGCGCATGCTGGCGACTGCCAAGCAGCGCTGCCAGATGTACTTGCAATAGCGTTGACAGCCGCTGACGCGGGTCGCTGATGTTCTGCAGCGCTGCACGCGCGCTGGTGGTAATTTCGCCCACGCCCTGGGCCATGACTGCCTCAAGAATCTCTTTCTTGCTGCGGAAATGGTAAAACAGGCTGCCGGACTGCATGCCGACTGCCTGTGCCAGATCCCTGACGGAGGTGCGTTCGTAGCCTTTGCTGCGAAACAGATGTGCCGCTGCATCAATCAGTGCCTCGCGGCGCGATTTTTCTTCTGGAATATTCATGCGGCAATTCTAGCAATCGCTTGCTTGTATTGATACCTGCATTTACACGTCGGTAAACTCGAAGCGGTGGCAAGGTATTGGGGCTGGCTGTAATCCCGGGCAGCATGAGCTACCCGGGCGAAGGTAAAGTCACGCTGCGTGACTGATGTCCTGCAGTACGGAAAAATATTCGGGGAAAGTCTTGCCGACGCACTTTGGATCATTGATGCGCACGGTGACTCCTCCCAGTGCCACCAGCGAGAAGCACATCGCCATCCGGTGATCGTCATAGGTGTCGATCGTCGCGCCAGACACGAGTTGTGCCGGTGGAGTAATGCGCAGGAAATCGGAGCCTTCCTCGACGGTGGCGCCGACCTTGCGTAATTCGGTTGCCATTGCCGTCAGCCGGTCGGTTTCCTTGACACGCCAGCTTGCCACATTGCGAATTGTCGTGGTGCCGTCGGCAAACAATGCGGCAACAGCAATCGTCATCGCCGCATCCGGAATGTGATTCAAATCGACATCTATGGCTTTCAATTGACCATTGCCGGAAACCTCGATCCAGTTGTCGCCCATGACGATGCCGGCGCCCATTTGCTGCAGCGTTTCGACAAACCTGACATCGCCCTGGATGCTGTTGTTGCCGACTCCTTCGACCCGCACCGGCCCACCGCCGATTGCTCCGGCTGCGAGAAAGTAGGAGGCCGAGCTGGCGTCGCCTTCGACATGAATGACGCCAGGGCTGCGGTAGTGCTGACCCGCTTCGATATGAAATGCCGACCAGCCATCGCGCCGGATTGACACCCCGAAGCGTTGCATCAGGTTCAAGGTGATTTCGATATAGGGTTTGGAAATCAGCTCGCCGATCACCCGGATCGTCGTTGCCGCGCCGGTCAGCGGAATGGCCATCAGCAAGGCAGTAAGAAACTGGCTGGAGACATTGCCGCGTATCGATATCTCGCCTCCGGAGCGAATCGCCGCCGGTCTGATATGCAGGGGCGGGAAGCCCTCGTTTTGCAGATACTCGACGTCTGCGCCGATTTGCCGTAACGCATCGATCAGGTCGCCAATCGGGCGTTCGTGCATGCGTGGTACGCCGGACAGGCGGTATTCGCCGCCGCTCAACGCCAATGCTGCCGTCAGCGGGCGGAATGCGGTGCCGGCGTTACCCAGAAACAGCTCTGCCTGTTTGCACGGCACCCGGCCGCCGCAGCCGGTTACGGTGAAATCTCCGGTACCGGACTGACGCACAACGCTGACGCCGAGAAGCTCAAGCGCTTCCAGCATGCGTTGCACGTCGTCAGAATCAAGCAGTCCTTTGACTTCGGTTACGCCTTCGGCCAACGCGGCAAGGAGCAGGGTGCGATTGGATATGCTTTTCGAGCCCGGCAGCTTGACGGTTCCGCCAACGCGGGAGATGGGGGCGAGATCAAGGTATTCCATAAGTATAGGCGGGCTCAGGCTGAAGCAATTGATCAAACCGGGTATGATAACGGTTTGTGCACTGCAGCGACAGGTGTGTCGTGGCAAAGCGTCGTTCGAACGAATTTGGTGATCTGCTCGATATTCCTGGCGTAGGTAAATCGCTTGCTGGCGATTTGCGTTTGCTCGGCATTACCGATGTTGCCAGTTTGCGAGGCACCGATCCGGAGGCCATGTTTATGCGCCTATGCAGCCTGCGCGGCAGGCAGGATCGTTGTGTGCTGTATGTATTTCGCTGCGCGGTATATTTTGCGGAAACCGCGCAGCCCGAACCGGAAAAGCTCAAATGGTGGAACTGGAAGGACTGAATGCTATCCCCGTGATTGCCGTGGATGGCCCGTCGGCGTCGGGCAAGGGTACCGTAGCGCAGCGGGTTGCCCGACAGCTGGGCTATCACTATCTTGACAGCGGCGCGTTGTACCGGCTGGTAGCGGTTGCGGGGCAACGCGCCGGCGTCGCCCTGGATGACGAGCCGGAACTGACGCGACTGGCGCTGCAGCTGGCGGTGGAATTTGTCGATGATCGCATTCTGCTCGACGGCGTGGATGTCAGTGCTGCCGTGCGCAGCGAAGCAACTGGCAAGGCTGCGTCGACAATCGCAGTATTGCCGGAGCTGCGGGCGGCGCTACTGGAGCGGCAGCGGGCATTCCGGCAGGCGCCCGGCCTGGTTGCCGACGGTCGCGACATGGGCTCGGTAGTTTTTCCGGATGCGGACTTGAAAATTTTCCTTACCGCCAGTGCCGAAGAGCGGGCGCGACGCAGACATAACCAATTGAAGGAGAAAGACTTGCTGGGCTCCGCGGCGGATGATATATTCGACAGGATTTTGCAGGATATCGTCGATCGCGACGAGCGCGATGCCTCAAGGGCGGTCGCGCCGCTCAAGTGTTTCCCGGATGCCCATCAGGTGGATACCACATCGCTCACCATCGAGCAGGCTGTAGCCAGGATCATTCAGCTTTATTCTTGCCAAAACGCGAACACTGCGAATGTTTAACGCAATCAGGCATCAGCGCTGATTGCCGGTTGTTTTTACGGGCCGCTGTCCAGTGTGGACGGCGCTTTATTAACGAACCGTGCCTTCACGGCACAATGGGTCCTTTTCAATGTCTACTACCCCTGTTTCCTCCATGGAAAGTTTTGCCGCTCTATTTGAGGAGAGCCTCAAGCGCCAGGAAATGCGCTCCGGCGAAGTTATCACCGCAGAAGTGATCAGTGTTGATCCGAACTTCGTACTGGTGAACGCCGGCCTCAAGTCGGAAAGCCTGATTCCGGTTGACGAGTTCCGCAACGATGCGGGCGAAATCGAAGTCAAACCGGGCGATTTCATTACTGTAGCCATCGACTCGCTGGAAAACGGTTACGGTGAAACCAAGCTGTCGCGCGACAAAGCGAAGCGTCTGGCTGCATGGATCGAGCTGGAAGATGCGCTGGAAAAAGGCGCAATCATGTCTGGCGTGATCAATGGCAAGGTCAAGGGTGGCCTGACTGTTATGGTCAACGGTATCCGCGCCTTCCTGCCGGGTTCGCTGGTTGACGTACGCCCGGTGAAAGACACCAGCCCGTACGAAGGCAAGCAGATCGAGTTCAAGGTTATCAAGCTGGATCGCAAACGCAACAACGTGGTTGTTTCGCGTCGTGCCGTTCTGGAAGCTACTCTGGGCGAAGAGCGCAAAGCACTGCTGGAACAACTGCAAGAAGGCGCCGTGGTCAAAGGCGTGGTCAAGAACATCACCGACTACGGTGCATTTGTCGACCTCGGCGGCATCGATGGTCTGCTGCACATCACCGACCTGGCATGGCGTCGTGTCAAGCACCCGTCGGAAGTGCTGTCGGTGGGTGATGAAGTTGAAGCCAAGATTCTCAAATTCGATCAAGAGAAAAATCGCGTATCGCTGGGCCTGAAGCAGCTGGGCGACGATCCGTGGATCGGTCTGAGCCGCCGCTACCCGCAAGGCACTCGTCTGTTCGGTAAAGTGACCAACCTGACCGACTACGGCTCGTTCGTTGAAATCGAACAGGGTATCGAAGGTCTGGTGCACGTTTCGGAAATGGACTGGACCAACAAGAACGTTCATCCGTCCAAAGTTGTTGCTCTGGGTGACGAAGTCGAAGTAATGATTCTCGAGATCGACGAAGACCGTCGTCGTATCAGCCTGGGCATGAAGCAGTGCATGGCCAATCCGTGGGACGAGTTCTCGCAGAACTACAAGAAGGGCGACAAGATCAAGGGCGCCATCAAGTCGATTACCGACTTCGGTATCTTCATCGGTCTGCCGGGCGGTATCGATGGCTTGGTTCACCTGTCGGATCTGTCGTGGAGCCAGACTGGCGAAGAAGCCATTCGCAACTTCAAGAAAGGCGACGAAGTCGAGGCTGTGGTTCTGTCGATCGACGTGGAAAAAGAACGCATCTCGATGGGCATCAAGCAGCTCGAAGGCGATCCGTTCAACAACTTTGTTGCTACCCACGACAAGAACAGCATCGTCAAGGGCAGCGTCAAGGCAATCGATCCGAAAGGCGCGACCATCACTCTGGATGCAGAAGTCGAAGGCTACCTGCGTACCACCGAAGTGTCGCGTGACCGTGTCGAAGACATCCGTTCGGTACTGAAAGAGGGTGACGAAGTCGAAGCGATGATCATCAACATCGATCGCAAGAACCGCACCATCAATCTGTCGATCAAGGCCAAGGATATGGCGGAAGAAAACGAAGCCATGAGCCGTGTGCAGTCTGAAAGTGCGGGCAATGCCGGCACCACCAGCCTGGGCGCGTTGCTGAAAGCCAAGATGGACAACAAGAACTGATAGTCAGAGGCGCTATGACCAAGTCGGAATTGATTGCGAAACTGGCAACCCGTTATCCCCAGCTGGTGGTCAAGGATGCCGAGCTGGCCGTTAAGGCCATCCTCGACGCCATGGCCCAAGGCTTGGCAACTGGCCAGCGCATTGAGATTCGTGGCTTTGGTAGTTTCGATCTGAACTACCGTCCGCCGCGGGTTGGGCGCAATCCCAAGTCCGGCGACAGAGTGCAGGTACCAGAGAAATATGTTCCTCACTTTAAAGCCGGTAAGGAACTGCGTGAACGCGTAGATAGCGAAGAGTAACGCCTGAACGCCTACCAGGCGTAATGGGAAAGCGGCATGAGCAATCATGCCGCTTTTTTTGTCTCGGGTTCCGCTCTGGGGTAGAATCGCACATTCCAAAATTGTGCAATTCGCCGGAGACGCACTTGCTGCGATACCTGTTCTGGTTGTTTCAATTTACCCTGTTTTTCCTGCTGCTGGGATTTACGCTGAAAAACAGTCACCCGGTAGCAGTATCGTTCTTTCTTGGCTACCAATGGCAGACGCCGCTGGTACTCGCGCTGCTGGTGTTTTTTGCCGGTGGGGCAATGCTGGGAGTGATGGCTTGTCTGGCCTACGTGCTCAAATTGCGACGTGAAATTCTGGGCCTGAAAAAAGACCTGCGCAGCAAAACCGCAGCCCTGCCGGCTATCGATCATTCGGATGCAGTGCTGTAGCCGTAAATGGCGCTGTGCATGCATTGCATCGTGCTATCCGACGGATATGCCGATGCAGCCCGCACTGATTCAGGAGTGTTGTTAGTGGAGTTTGAATTCTGGTGGCTGTTGGTGCCGCCATTGTTTTTTGCCTTGGGGTGGCTTGCTGCGCGCATCGATATCAAGCAGTTACTCAGCGAATCGCGCCGTTTGCCTGCGGCCTATTACAAGGGACTGAATTTCCTGGTCAACGATCAGGAAGAGCTGGCAATCAATGCATTTGTCGAGATCATCAAGACCAACCCCGATTCGGTGGAACTGAATTTTGCGCTGGGGAGCATGTTCAGACGCAAAGGCGAAATCGACCGTGCAATTCTGATTCATCAGAAACTGCTGCAACGCAATGATCTGCCAACCGAAGACCGGTTGCAGGCGCAATACGAGCTGGCATTGGATTACCTGAAATCCGGGCTGCTCGATCGTGCCGAAGACTCACTCAAGGCACTGCAGAACACCCGGTTGGCGCGCAAGGCATCCGGTCACTTGCTGGATATTTATCAGCAGGAAAAACAATGGGAAAAGGCTATTGCGGTGGCAAATACACTTGCCGATGCCAATTACTCGTTTCAGCATGAGGTCGCGCAGTTCTATTGCGAACTGGCTCAGCGCGAGCTGGCCAATTCCCAGCCCGATGCCGCACGTACCTATCTGGATACCGCTTTGCAGATGCATCGTAAATGTACCCGTGCCAATCTGCTGCTGGGCGATATCGAATTGGCTGCCGGCAATGCCGACTCCGCGATTGCTTTCTGGCAGCGCATTGAATCGCAGGATCCGCAGTACCTGTCGCTGGCGGGTGCCAGAGTACTGGCAGCGTTCAAAAGCCAAGGACGCCTGACTGAGGGTATTCAGTTGCTCAAGAGCTACCAGTCGAATTATCCCACGCTGGATTTGCTGGAGCTGATCCACCAGTCGATTGTCGAAGCCGAAGGTGCCAAACCCGCTCGCGATTATGTATTCAGCGAGCTGCGCAGCAATCCGAGCATGCTGGGACTGAAAACACTGGTTGACGCCGAAGCTCTGTTGACGCCGGCAGAGCGGCGCAAGGATATTGACGCAATTCGCAACCTGATTCATGAAAATACCCGCAAGCAGGCAATGTACCAATGTACTGCCTGCGGTTTCCGGGCCCGCCAGTATTACTGGCATTGCCCCGGATGCTCCGGCTGGGAGACCTATATCCCCAAACTGGGCGCGGACGTCAAATAATGTTTGTTACAACGGAATACAGATGAAGGCAGGCAACAATTTCGACTCCAGGGTTCTGGTCGCGCTCGACTTTCCCGATTCTGCGCGGGTGATGGATTTTGTCGATCGCATCAGCCCGGAACTGTGTCGTCTCAAGGTTGGCAAGGAACTGTTCACCGCCAGCGGGCCGCAGTTGGTTGAAACGCTGGTTGGGCGCGGGTTCGATGTTTTTCTCGATCTCAAATTCCACGATATTCCCAATACCGTGGCCGCCGCACTCAAATCGGCCGCGGCGCTGGGCGTCTGGATGGTGAATGTGCATGCCCTGGGCGGCCGGAAAATGCTCGAAGCGGCACGCGAAGCGTACGCCAACCTTGCCAGCCCGCCGCAGCTGATAGCCGTGACGGTATTGACCAGCATGGATCGCGAGCAGCTGCGCGAAATCGGCCTCGACCTGGAGCCGCAGCTGCTGGTGGAGCGTCTGGCGCAGCTGGCCCGTAATTGTGGCCTGGATGGCGTGGTGTGTTCCGCTCAAGAGGCGCAGATGCTGAAGCGTTTGTGCGGAGCGGATTTCCAGCTGGTTACACCGGGGATCCGGCCCGCCAATTCCGCTGCTGACGATCAATCGCGCATCATGACGCCGCAGCAGGCAATCCAGGCTGGCTCGGATTATCTGGTCATCGGGCGGCCGATTACCCGTAGCGACGACCCTGTGGCTACATTGCTGGAAATCAATCGGCAGATTGCCGAGCTGGTGTAAGTGTTGCAACAATCTGCGTCAGAACGATAAATGAATCCCGAAGAGCTGAAATCCCTGCAACAGGCCATTGCCAAGGCCCGCATTCTGGTGGTTGGCGACGTGATGCTGGACCGTTACTGGTTTGGCGATGTAAACCGCATTTCTCCCGAGGCACCGGTGCCGGTGGCTCTGGTCTCGCGAGTGGAAGAGCGAGCCGGCGGCGCTGCCAACGTGGCACGTAATGCCGCATCACTGGGCTGCGGCGTAACCCTGCTGTCGGTGATCGGTGACGATGAAGCCGGTACGGTGCTGGATAGTTTAATGCACAGCTCTGGCGTCAAATCCGAGATGTTGCGCGACCCGACCATTGCCACCATTGTCAAATTGCGGGTGATAGCCAAGCAGCAGCAATTGCTGCGTATCGATTTCGAAGCACCGCCGAGCCATGAAATCCTTGCCGCCAAGCTGGACGATTATCGGCGCGCATTGCCGGAGCACGATTTGATCATTCTGTCCGATTATGGCAAGGGCGGATTGACGCATGTGCAGCAAATGATCGAACTGGCGACCAAAGCCGGTAAACCGGTATTGATTGATCCCAAAGGCGATGACTACAGCCGTTATCGGGGAGCCTCCCTGCTGACCCCAAATCGCGCTGAATTCCGCCAGGTGGCCGGAAGCTGGCGCAGCGAGCAGGAACTGACAGAGAAAGCCGACAAGCTGCGCACCGAACTTTCGTTGCAGGCGTTGCTGGTCACCCGTAGCGAAGAGGGCATGAGCCTGTACCGCGATGGTCTGCCGTTTCACCAACCGACCCAGGCGCGTGAAGTATTCGACGTATCCGGAGCCGGCGATACCGTGATTGCCACCCTCGGTGTGATGCTTGCTGCCGGGCAGGATATGGCGGCAGCCGTCAGTTGGTCGAACAAGGCCGCGGGAGTGGTTGTGGCCAAGCTGGGCACGGCCGTCGTGCAGCCGGAAGAACTGTTTGCCTGAACGGCGAAATTGCATCTGGAGATTGAGTAAATGACCATCATCGTAACCGGCGCAGCCGGCTTCATCGGCTCCAATATCGTCAAAGCGCTGAATGAGCGCGGGCAGACCGACATCATTGCTGTCGACAATATGAAAAAGGCCGACAAGTTCAGGAATCTGGTCGATTGTGAAATCGCCGATTATCTCGACAAGGAAGATTTCATTGAGCTGTTTCTGGATGGCGCATTCGATGGCGATGTCGAGGCCATTCTGCACCAGGGGGCGTGTTCCGATACGATGGAAACCGATGGTCGTTACATGATGGATAACAACTATCGCTATACGCTTGACCTGTTCGAATACTGCCAGACCGAGGAGATTCCGCTGCTGTACGCATCCAGCGCAGCGGTCTACGGCGGTGGCAGCATCTTCAGGGAGTCGCGTGAATTCGAAGGCCCGCTGAACGTTTACGGCTATTCGAAATTCCTGTTCGATCAGGTCGTGCGTCGCCGCTGGAATGAACGTACCAGCCAGATTGTCGGCTTCCGCTATTTCAACGTGTATGGCCCACGCGAGCAGCACAAGGGACGCATGGCGTCGGTGGCATTCCACAACTTCAACCAGTACCAGGCCGAAGGCAAGGTAAGGCTGTTCGAAGGCTACGATGGCTATGGTAACGGTGAGCAGCGGCGCGATTTCGTATCGGTGGAAGATGTCGTCAAGGTCAACCTGCATTTCCTCGACAACCCGGGCAAGAGCGGCATCTTCAATCTGGGCACCGGTCGTGCACAGAATTTCAACGATATCGCAGTATCAATAGTCAATGCCTGCCGTGCAGCAGAAGGGCTGACGCCGCTGTCGCTGGCACAATTGGTGGAACAGGGTATCCTGGAGTACATCGCCTTTCCCGAAGCACTCAAGGGCAAGTACCAGAGCTTTACCCAGGCGGACATCGGTGCGTTGCGTGCAGCCGGTTACACCGAGGAATTCCTCACCGTGGAGCAGGGCGTACAGCGCTACGTGCAGAACTGGCTACTGCAAAAGTAAAATGACGCCGAGTTGTCATTGCATGCGGAGAAAATGATTTCTACCATATAAGCATTACCTGAAATTTGGAGCAGTCGATGATGCACAAGATGAAATCGTTGGTGCTTTGCTTGGGCTTGTTTGGAGCAGTTGCAGTACAAGCGCGGGATTTTCAGGGATTGTTTACTACCGATTCGGTCCCCGGTGGCAAATGCAAGATAACCGAAGCTGCACCCAAGCTGCGCCACGGCAATTATCTTGGCAGCCGCAGCGATGCCTACAACAAGGTCAACGAAAGTCTGGAGCTGTTTGTTGCCGAAATCAAACAGGATGGCTTTGACGCCGTTATTGGCTTCCGGCCCGGTATCAACGGCTCGGCGGCAAATGACAGCAATGCAATGTTTACTTGGGTGTATGCCGGTGTAGCGGTAAAATGCGGCAAGTAAATTTCTTTTAAGCCCGCAGGCACAGGTCCGGCGGGCTGATTTTCTGATGCCGCTATTACCCGCAAATTTCCTCCGCTGTAGCTGTCTCGCGGCAACTCTGATGCTGTTGCCCGCACTGGGCTTGGCGGAGACGCGGGAAATAGAATTCGCTACCGCCAGTTTTCCTCCATTCCGCCAGATTTCCGGCCAGACATTGAGCGGTGCCGATTATGAAATCGTCACCGCCGTGCTCAGCCGCATGGGCTACCAATACACGATCAAGTTGTTTCCATTGCAGCGCGCACTGAAAATGGCCGCTGCGGCGCAGGGGCCGGTGGGGTTTTTTACCTTTACCAAGAATCCGGAACGCGAGCGGCAGTTTGTCTTTTCCGCCCCGATCAGCACGGTGCGCGACGTATTCTTCAAGCGCAGCGCCGATTTGATTGGCTGGAACAGCTATGCCGACTTGCAACGCTATACCATCGGCGTCAGCGAAGGTTACAACTATGCGCCGGATTTCATGCGTGCATTGCAGCAGAATCAGTTCAAGGTAATGCAGGCAGCCGGAGATACGCCGGAAAACGAGCAGTTGCGCCGCCTGCAGCGTGGTTTGATCGATCTGGCGATTTGTGAAGTGAGTGTCTGCTCCGCCCTGATTGCGCGCAACCGTACCGAGTTTGGCAAGCTGGACTATATCGATAAGTCGGTTGGCAGTTCGCGCACTTTTCACCTCGGCGTTTCGCGTAACTATCCGCAGGCGCAGGCGTTTATCAAGGCATTCGACAAGGAGCTGGCGCAGTTTGCCGCCGAAGGCAAGCGGCGCGAGATTTTCCGTCGTTACGGTATGGCGGTCAGCCTCGACTAGCACGGCGTGCGGCTTTGGCCGCAGTTACCTGCTGCTGGTAGCTGATGCGATCGGCGCAGACGATAGCTTGGTATGCGCCGGCATCAATGGCATGGAACCGCTGGCGGAATTCATCGGCACGACGTACCCAGATTCCCGGCTCAAACGGCCACAGATGTTCATATACAATGACTTCGGATGCATCGTCGGCGTGCCTGGCGTTATGCAGTAAACGATAGAGTCCGCCGTCGATATGGCGATAATAGTGGTTGTCGGGCATGCTGGAAATAACCGGTAACTATATTGAGCGGCAATGAAAAAGGAGCCACAGGCTCCTTTTGCGCTTTTTATCTGCAGGGTTTTACTCGACCAGACTACGCGCTTCGGCAACCTGAGTGCGATATGAATCGAAAATGTTGCGCAATGCTTCTTTCATGCTGAACTGCGGCTTCCAGTCCAGATCTTCCATGGTGTTTTCGATTTTGGGTACGCGATTCTGTACGTCCTGATATCCCTTGCCGTAATAATCGGCCGAGGTCACATCCACCAGATTCACTTTCAGCGCATTGTCACGGTATTCAGGGTAGGTCAGCGCCAGTTCCAGCATCATTTCCGCCAGTTCGCGTACCGAGTAATTGTTGTTCGGGTTGCCGATGTTGTAGATGCTGCCGCTGGCGCGGTCGCCTTTGTTTTCGATGATTTTCATCAGCGCGTTGATGCCGTCGTTGATGTAGGTGAAGGCACGTTTCTGCTCACCGCCGTCGACCAGCTTGATGTCTTCGCCGCGTACGATGTGGCCGAGGAATTGGGTGATAACGCGGCTGGAGCCTTCCTTCGGTGTGTGGATGCTGTCCAGGCCGGCGCCGATCCAGTTGAACGGGCGGAACAGCGTGTAATCCAGACCTTCCTGCATCGCATACGCATGGATCACACGATCCATCAGCTGCTTGGCGCAGGCGTAAATCCAGCGTGGCTTGTTGATCGGGCCGTAAATCAGTTCCGATGCTTCCGGGTCGAATTCGCCGTCGCGACACATGCCGTACACTTCGGAAGTCGATGGGAACAGCACGCGCTTCTTGTATTTGACGCACTGACGAATGATCGGCAAGTTGGCTTCGAAGTCCAGCTCGAATACGCGCAGCGGCTGTTGTACGTAGGTTGCCGGAGTGGCAATTGCTACCAGCGGCAGAACCACGTCGCACTTCTTGACGTGGTATTCGATCCATTCCTTGTTGATGGTGATGTCACCCTCGAAGAAATGGAAGCGCGGGTTGTCCAGCAGCCCGCTGACTTTATCGGAGAACATGTCCATACCGTACACCTCCCAGTCGGTGGTGTCGATGATGCGTTTCGACAGGTGGTGGCCGATAAAGCCGTTGACGCCAAGAATCAGGATTTTTTTCATTGCGGGTAGTCCCTGTGTTTCGATTTATCGGGCAAGCGGGCAAACCTCGCCAAAGCGCTGTGCAAACGCTTGTGGCGTGATCTGTTCTCCGTTGTATTCCATGTCCAGTATGGCCAGATAGCCGCCGTCACCGGCTTGCGCCAGCAGACGGTTATTGCGTGTAAACAATGTCGGTGCGGCAAAAGCCGGCAAGCCATCCGCCTTGATGCGCATGCTGCGCAGCAGCTTCACGGTCTGGCCGTCAATTTCGCAGTAGGCACCGGGGTAGGGTGGGGCTACGGCGCGGATCAGATTATGAATCGTTGCCGCAGATTGATACCAGTCGATCCTGCCGTCCTCCGGTTTGCGGCCACCAAAATAGCCGCCGAGGCGCAGGTCCTGCTTGGTCAGACGGGCGTTGCCGTCGAGCAGTGCCGGCAGGCAGCGATTCAGCGCCATTTCCGCTGCCACCGTTACTTTGTCGAAGACTTCGCTGGCAGTGTCGTCGGGCAGAATCGGCACCGCCTGCTGATCGACGATAGCGCCGTTATCCGGTTTTTCGTTCATTACATGCAGCGTGGCACCGGTTTCGCTTTCACCGTGGATGATTGCCCAGTTTACCGGTACCCGGCCGCGGTATTTCGGCAACAACGAGCCATGCATGTTATAGGCGCCGCACGGCGCCAGCACCAGAATCTCACGCTTGAGCATATTGCGGTAGTAGAACGAGAAGATGAAGTCCGGCCGGCAGGCGCGGATCTGCTCGATTACTGCAGCGGTATTCGGATCGGTCGGTGTGATTACCTCGATACCATGGCGCCGTGCCAGTTCTGCCACACTGCCAAACCAGATGGTTTCGTTCGGATTGTCCTGATGGGTAACCACCAGCCGGACATCCACGCCGTGTGCCAGCAATACCGACAGGCAGCGTACACCGACATTGTGGTAGGCAAATACGACGGCACTAGCCATTGCGCGGCTCCTGTTGTTCGAGCACCGCCTGGACGATGTAACGCGGCCGGTTGCGCACCTCTTGATAGATGCGGCCGATGTATTCGCCCAGCAAGCCGATGCCGAACAGCGCGATGCCGATCAGGAAGAATGCGATACCGAACAGGGTGAACAGGCCGCCTTCTTCCGGGCCGAGAATCAGCCGTCGTCCGGCCAGGTATAGTACCAGCGCACCCGAGGCGAGCGAAATCAGCATGCCCAGCATTGAGAACAGCTGCAGCGGCACTACCGAAAAGCCGGTCATCAGATCGAAATTCAGCCGGATCAGGCTATACAGCGAGTACTTCGATTCCCCTGCGGCGCGTTCCTCGTGGCCGACGATGATTTCGGTCGGGCGCTGGGCAAAGGTAAAGGCCAGCGCCGGGATGAAGGTATTCATTTCGCTGCACTGGTTGATCGCGTCGATGATGCGCCGATCGTAAGCTCGCATCATGCAGCCCTGATCGGTCATCTTGATCTTGGTGATGCGCTCGCGCAGACGGTTCATGCCGCGCGATGCGACATGGCGCCACAGCGAGTCGTTGCGCTGCCGGCGGATCGAGCCGACGTAGTCGTAACCTTCGTCCATTTTTGCCAGCAGATTGGTGATATCTTCCGGTGGGTTCTGCAGATCGGCATCCAGCGTGATGATGCGTTGTCCGCGGCAATAGGCAAATCCGGCCAGAATCGCCTTGTGCTGGCCAAAATTACCGTTGAACAGCACGACCCGGGTGACGTCCGGGCGTGCCTGAAATTGCTGGCGCAGGATTGCCGGCGATTTGTCCTTGCTGCCATCGTTGACGAAAACGATCTCGTAACTGCGGCCGAGCCGGTCGAGCGCCGGATACAGGCGATCGAACAGGGTCTGCAGGCCTGCTTCTTCGTTGTAGACGGGAATGACTACGGATACTTCAGGGTTGTGCATGGGATCGAGCTGTAGTGATTATGTCAGGGCCGGCAGCAATACTTCGCGCATTGCCATACCGACACGTTCGACGTCGCCGCTATGCATCGCCGGGAAGAGCGGCAGCGTGACAGTGCGCTCGCCAATACGCTCGGCGTGCGGATAGTCGCCATCTTTCCAGCCCAGCTGGCGATACAGCGTAAACAGGTGCATGGCCGGATAGTGCACACCAATACCGATGCCGCACTGTTTCATCTGTTCGATGAATTCGCCGCGGCTGATACTGAGGCGATCCAGCGGCAACAAGGGTTGGAACATATGCCAGTTGCTTTGCTCGAAATCCTGCAGCGGCAATTCCAGCCCCAGCTCCGGATCGATGCTGGCAAAATAGTGGCGTGCCAGCTGGCGGCGTTTAGCTGTGAACTCCTCCAGGCGCTGCAATTGCCCAAGGCCGATGCGCGCCGCGATATCGGTCAGATTGGCCTTGCCCCCTGCGACATCGACATCCATAGTGCCATCCGCATGCCGCACCACGCCTTGCAGACGCAACTTCTCGAACAGCGGTAGCTGCGATTCGTCGTTCAGTACCAGGCAGCCGCCTTCACTGGTGGTAATGTTCTTGTTGGCATGGAAACTGATCGAGATCAGATCGCCAAAGCTGCCTATCGGCTTGCCGCGCCAGTTGGCGCCCATTGACTGCGCCGCGTCTTCGATAACTCGCAGGCCATGGTGTTCGGCAATGGCGTACAGGCGATCACGATCAACCGGCAAGCCAGCCAGATCGACCGGCATGATTGCCTTGGTGCGCGGGGTAATGGCCGCTTCGACCTGATCCAGATCGATATTGCGCGTCAGCGGATCGACATCGACGAATACCGGCCGGGCGCCGACATGCAGGATGACGTTACCGGTCGCCACCCACGATAGCGGCGTGGTGATCACCTCGTCGCCGGCACCGATGCCAAGCAGCTGCAGTGCGATTTCCATGCCGGCGGTGGCGGAACTCAATACGCGTACCGGCCGGCCACCGCAATGTGCCGACAATGCGGCTTCGAACTCCTTGACCTTGGGGCCGCTGGTAATCCAGCCGGAGCGTAGCACTTCGACAACGCCCTGAATTGTCTCTTCATCGAGGCTGGGGCGGGTAAACGGCAGGAATTCCATGACTCAGCTCTTTGCTACCAGGTAAACGCCGATAATGATAACGGCAATGCCACCCATGCGCATCGCCGACAGCGATTCGCCAAACAGCCACCAGGCGGCCAGTGCGTTGACTACATAGCCGATCGATAGCATCGGATAGGCGATGCTGACCTGAACCCGTGACAACGCCATGATCCAGACCACCACGCTGACGGCGTAACAGCTCAGGCCGCCAAAAATGAACGGGTTGGTTGCCAGCTTCCAGCCGATCGGCAGCGCGTTGTCGAGGTGAAATTCGAAGTGGCCGATGCGGTTGGTGCCGGCCTTGAGCAATAACTGGGCACAGGCGTTGAGCAGGACGCCGGTCAGGATCAGTGCGAATTCAACCAGCTTCATGGCTTTGCCACCACTACGCGCCGGCTGTCACGTGCGATTACCCGCATCGGTATAAAGCCATCGCGGGCAAATACTTCGAAATCTTCGCGGCGCAGCAACGCCAGTGCCTTGGGTTCGCTTTGCCAGCGCTGGCGGAAAGTCTCGAGATTCATGATTGCCTTGTGCGGTTCGGCTTTGATGCCCATTTCCAGTTCGTCAGTATAGGCAACCAGTGTCATTGGGCGCTGCATATAGAACGGCAGCGTCTGGTCATACATCAACACCGAGTAGAAAGGGATGTCCGCCCTGACTTCGTGCTTGATCGCCTCGGCCAGGTAATAGGCCGAATTGGAGCGCGCCAGCGAGTTGTGGCCGCACAAAAACAGCGTCACCACCAGCGATGAGGCCGCTGCTGCCGTGACAATCGCACCAAATGCCTTGCCGCGACGGCTTTGCAGCCATGCCAGGACGAAGCCGGCACAGCCGGTTACGCAGGCAACCTGAATCCAGCGTGCGTAGGCGAGAATCATTTCCGGCGGCGTATCCTTGCTGGAAAGGTCTTGCAGCTGCGGCAGCAACAAGGCCGCGATCATTACCCCGGCGGACAGCACGGCGAGCCCGGCAAAATGCGGCGCCAGCTGGCGCGCATCGGTTGTGGCAAGGCGCTTGCCGATCAGAATCGCCAAGGCTGGCATGATGGGCAGGATATAGGCCGGCAGCTTGGAATGCGAAATGCTGAAGAAAAAGAAGATGAATACCGACCAGACCAGCAGCAACAAGCCCGGGCGGAAGGTTTCGCCTTGGCTGCGCAGTCCGTCACGCATGCTTTGCAGCAGCCAGTTGAGCCATGGGCTGATGCCGATGATCAGCACCGGGAAGAAATACCACCAGGCACCGGTGCGGCGATGCCCATCGGCAGCAAAACGCTGGAAATGTTCGTGAATGAAGAAGAACTGGAAGAACTCCGGGTTGCGCTGGCTCACCAGCACAAACCATGGCACTGCCAGCAGACCGAACAGCGCCAGCCCCTTGATCCAGTGCATGCGCGCAAGAATCTGCCACTGGCGCGTCAGCAGCACATAAATGACCAGCGCCGCACCGGGCAATACCAGGCCGATCAAACCCTTTGACAGCATGGCGCCGGCCATTGCCGCCCAGGTCAGCAGCATCCAGTTACGATTCTCACGGGAGCCGGCGTTGTCGCGGTGCGCCAGTAGAAACCCGGCCAGCGCCAGTTCGAGGAACAACGACACGCCCATGTCCAGCGTATTGATATGGCCGAGGGCAAAATAGTAAAAGCTGCTGCCCAGCACTATCGCTGCCAGCAGCCCGGCCGTGCGGCCATACAGGCGCGCGCCGGTGTAGCCGGCCAGCAATACGCCGGCAAAACCGGTCAGCGCAGTCCACAGACGAGCCGTCCATTCGTTTGTGCCGAATGTCTCGAATGCGGCGGCAGTTGCCCAGTACTGCATCGGCGGCTTTTCGAAATATTTCAGGTCGTTCAGGCGCGGCGTAACCCAATCCCCGCTGGCCACCATTTCGCGCGAAATCTCCGCGTAGCGGCCTTCGTCAGGCTTTACCAGCTTGCGATAATCGAGCTGGCCAAACCACAGGGTTGCAAACAGAACAGCGAGCAGCAGGAAAAAACGGCTGGAAGGCAGGGTTTGTTGAATGGGCACAAGCGTATATCGGGCTCAGGACGACCGCGGAGTATAGCATCAACATGCTTAAGAATTGCTTACCGCGTTGCCAGCGGTGCCGGCCGGCCACCGCGCAGCAAGGCGAACAGGGCTCCCGAGCCACCATCGACATTCGGAGCCTGACAAAACGCCAGCACTTCGTCGCGCTGCATCAGCCAGCCTGGCACCTTGCCGCGCAAGACCGACTCGCGGTTCTTCGATCCCAGCCCCTTGCCGTGAATGATGCGGATGCAGCGAATGTGGCGCTTGCGGCATTCCAGCAGGAAGTGCGCCACCGCCAGCCGCGCCTGATCCACATTGCAGCCATGCAGATCGAGTTCGGCCTGAATAACCCAGTGGCCCTTGCGCAGTTTCTTCAGCGCGTCCCGCGGCACGCCGTCGCGCAGGAAGACGATTTCGGTACCGGTATCCGGCCCGTCGTCCCACGGATTCCAGTCGCTCATCGAGTCGATCAGCACTTGTTGCTCATCGTGGATGTGCTGCAACGGCAGCGGTGCCGGCAAGGCGCAAAAGCGTGGCCGACGGTTTTGCTGCGGTAACGGCGTGACATCGCGCGTTTCGCGCCGGAACAATTCCTGATCGGATGGCGGAAGCGGAACGACAACAGCCGGGCGGGGCCGCACCGGCTGTTGCAGTTGCTTGCGCAATGCCCGTAAACGGGTCAGTGCGTCATCCTTCATGTTGCTTACCTGGAGAGTGCGTCCAGATAGCGCTCGGCGTCGAGTGCCGCCATGCAGCCGGTGCCGGCGCTGGTGACTGCCTGGCGATAAATGTGATCCTGTACATCGCCGGCGGCGAACACTCCGGGGATGTTGGTCGCGGTTGCGTTGCCGGTACGGCCGCCCTGCGTCACGATGTAGCCGCCTTCCATTTCCAGCTGGCCGACAAAAATATCGGTATTCGGCTTGTGGCCGATGGCAATGAAGCAGCCGGTCAGTTCCAGATCCTTGGTGCTGCCGTCAGCGGTCGACTTGATGCGTACGCCGGTTACCCCGGTGTTGTCGCCGAGTACTTCGTCCAGTGTGTAGTTGGTCGTCAGTGTGATTTTGCCGGCGGCAACCTTTTCATGCAGTTTGTCGATCAGAATCTTTTCTGCACGGAATGTATCGCGGCGGTGAATCAGCGTGACATGGCTGGCGATATTGGCTAGGTACAATGCTTCTTCGACCGCCGTATTGCCGCCGCCGACCACGCAGACCTGCTGGTTGCGATAGAAAAACCCGTCGCAAGTGGCACAGCCGGATACGCCACGGCCGTGGAATTCGGTTTCCGACGGCAAGCCCAGATATTGAGCCGAGGCGCCGGTAGCGATGATCAGCGCGTCGCAGGTGTAGGTGGCGTTGTCGCCGATCAGCGTGATCGGCTTATCCTGCAGCTTGGTGGTGTGAATGGTGTCGAAAATGATTTCGGTGTTGAAGCGCTCGGCGTGTTTCTGGAAACGCGCCATCAGCTCCGGTCCCTGTACGCCATCGGCATCGGCTGGCCAGTTATCGACGTCGGTTGTGGTCATCAATTGACCACCCTGCGCCAGGCCCGTGATCAATACCGGGTTGAGATTGGCGCGCGCGGCGTAAACCGCTGCGGAATAACCGGCCGGGCCGGAACCGAGAATCAGCAGGCGTGCGTGTTTGGTCGTGCTCATAGTGGATCGCTCTGGTTATGTCATCCCGCTGCGCAACCGCCGGGCCGATTGGATTGAAGCCGATGGCCGGCAGTAGCGCACCGGGCTGCGCAGGTTATCGGGGAGGGGCGCCGCCAGCGCCCGATTTGCCGCAAGTCTACTGCAAATGGCTACGCGGCTGCAGTGTTTCAACTAGCTGCCGCCGGTGATTTGTTTCTATCGCCACCATAGGCCGCATCAATGGCTGGCTTGGCCGGCTGTGCCGGGCTGCTGGCGTACAATGGCCATCGCCGATGCTACCAGACCGCCGACATCCGCCATGTTTCCCGGCAGAATCAGTGTGTTGCCGGCTTTGGCTACCTGTCCGAATGCCTGCACATATTGTTCCGCCACCTTGAGATTGACCGCCTCCATGCCTCCCGGCTGGCGAATGGTTTGTGCCACCATGTGAATCGCCTCGGCAGTGGCACGCGCCACCAGCTTGACGGCCTCCGCTTCACCCATGGCGCGATTGATTGCCGCCTGTTTTTCACCTTCGGACTGATTGATCGCTGCCTGCATTTCGCCCTCGGAGCGCTGGATGGCCGCTTCGCGCTCGCCGGTGGCGATGTTGATCTGCTCCTGCTTGCGGCCTTCGGATGCGGCGATCAGTGCGCGCTTTTCACGTTCTGCGGTAATCTGCGCCTGCATCGCGTGCAGAATGTCGGCCGGCGGGGTGAGATCCTTGATCTCGTAGCGCAATACCTTCACGCCCCAGTTCATCGCCGCCTCGTCCAGCGCTGCAACTACCGCGCGGTTGATATCGTCGCGTTCCTCGAAGGTGCGATCCAGTTCCATCTTGCCAATCACCGAGCGCAGTGTGGTCTGTGCCATCTGCGTGATTGCCAGAATCGGATCGCTGGAGCCATACGACGCGAGCTTCGGATCGGTAACCTGAAAGTACAGAATACCGTCTACCTGCAGTTGGGTATTGTCGCGGGTAATGCACACCTGGCTTGGTACATCGAGCGGTATTTCCTTCAGGCTGTGGCGATAGGCGATCCGGTCGATGAACGGCAACACGATATTCAGGCCCGGTTGCAGCACGCCATGAAACCGGCCCAGGCGTTCCAGCACCCAGGCGTGCTGTTGCGGCACGACCTTGACCGATTTGGCGATGAAGACGATGACTACGACGAGGATGATCAGTGCGACTGGCATGATGGCTGGCTTTTCTCGGGTGGTTGATCGGATAACAGCAACGTCGAAGCCTGAACCGCGACGATGTACAACGGCGTGGATTCGCGCGAGCCGCGCACCAGCCGGGCGTCCCATTCGGTGCCACGATGGCGTACCCGGACGCGGGTTGCGTCGTGCCAGCTGACAATGGTCACCGTCTGGCCAATGTCGAAATTGTCCTGTCCGGCCGCTGGCACGGTTTGCCGGCGTTGCCGCCACAGCCAGCCGACGCCTGCCACACCGACACCCGCCGCAACCAGCAGCTGCAGCGCGAACGGGATACCCAGCCAAGCCAGCAGCGCCGCCAGCGCAAATGCTAGAGCAACAATCAGCAGATAAAAAGTACCGCTGAACATTTCGCCGGCAAGCAACATGCCGGCGAGTATGGTCCAGACAAGATAGGGTTGTTCCATGGGCATCCTGCTCTCAGATGCTGCAAGTGCCCGAGCTAGAGCACGTTGCGGGTTCGATACTGCCGGCCGGAGGCTGCCGGCCCGGCAGGGGTTTTCGGGGCGGTCAGGCAAACCGACAGCAGTGCGTTGGTATCGCGCAACCGGCTGGACAATATCAGCGCAATGTTGCGATACAGCTTGGGTGCTACCAGCGGGATTTTCACCAGCGAACCGCGCTCGAATCCGAGCAGCAGCGACGGCTCGACTGCCCGTACTGTCGCAGAGCGCGGCAACTGATCGAGAATCGCCAGTTCGCCGAATACCGATCCGGGTTGCAGCGTACTCAAATGCTGTACTCCGTCCGGCCCTTCGTGCTCGACCTCAAGCAAACCGGAAACGACAACAAACATTTCATTGCCATTCTCGCCCTGCACAATTACCGCCGCTCCCGGCTCGACGTCGTGGCGCCGGCAATTGGCAAGAAACTCGCGGATGTCGTCCGACGCCAGTCCGCAGAACAATTTCACCGACTGGGCAAGCTTTTTGACTAGACTATTGTTATACATAAAATCCCGTCTCCGAGTGGCTTTGATTCTAGTTCCTCATGTCGTATTCCTCCACCTGCGCGCCGGCCGGAAATGAACGATCTCCTGTCATTGGCTGATCCGATCAACGCCGAAGCCTGGGTGTTCCTGCTGGTTACTCTGCTGATCGGCGGGCTGACCGCTGTGCTGCAACCGGGCGAGCGTCTTCGCCTGTTGCGTACAGCCGGATTCTTTGCTTTCTGTGTGGCAATGCTGCTCGCGTCCAATTCGCTGCAAACACTGGGCATGCGCCAGATTTATCTGGTGGTGCGCGAAGCATCGACAATCGGTATCGGACTGGCACTGATACGCCTGTGGGGTGTCATCCTGTTCGGCCTGCTGTTGCCGCGCTTGCGTTTCAACGCACCGGAAATCATGGAAGACGTGGTGGTGTTCGTCGGCTACATCGCCTGGGGGCTGGTGCGCTTGCGTTATGCCGGGCTCGACTTGAGCCAGATCGTGACTACGTCGGCAGTGATTACCGCGGTAATTGCGTTTTCGATGCAGGATACGCTAGGCAATGTGCTGAGCGGTCTGGCGCTGCAGATGGGCGATGCGCTGGCGCTTGGTGACTGGGTACGCATCGGCAATACCAGCGGGCAGGTGGTCGGCGTGCGCTGGCGCGCCACGGCAATCGAAACGCGCAACGGCGAAATTGTCGTAATACCCAATAGCGTGTTGATGAAGAACGAATTTACGCTGATCGGCAAACGCGGCAACCTGACCGTGCCGCAGCGGCGCTGGGTGTGGTTTTACGTGAATCTGGAAAGTATGCCGGGAACGGTGATCGAGACCGTCGAAAAGGCGGTGCGCGGCGCAGTCATATCCGGCGTGGCGAGCGACCGGCCGGCTAGCTGTGTCTTGATGGATTTCGAACAGGGCAATGCCAAATATGCGCTGCGCTACTGGCTATCCGATATCCGCAACGATGACGGCACCGATTCCGCAGTGCGCCAGCATCTGTTCGCCGCGCTGCTGCGTGCCGGCATCCGTATCGCAATGCCGGAATACAACGTCTATCTCACCAAGGAAAACGAGCACTATCTGGAGGCGCAGCGGCAGCGCGATCTGCTGCGGCGGCTGGATGCGCTGCAACAGGTAGACCTGTTTGCCAAGCTGGACGAGAACGAGCGCCGCACCATTGCCGAACGCCTGAAATATGCCCCGTTCACCAAGGGTGACATCATTACCCGCCAAGGTGCAGTAGCGCACTGGCTGTACATTCTTACCCGCGGCGATGTGGATATCTGGAGCGAACAACCATCCGGCAGGGCGTTGCTGAATACATTGTCGGCCGGCAGCTTTTTCGGCGAAATGGGCCTGCTGACCGGCTCGCCGCGCTCGGCCACGGTGCAGGCACGCACCGACGCCGAATGCTACCTGCTGGACAAGGAATCGTTTACCAGCGTGCTGCATGCGCGACCGGAGCTGGCAGAAGTGATCGCACACGTGCTGGCGGAGCGCCAGGCAAACCATCCGGCCATTCCGCAAAACAGCAACGAACGCCGCCGCTCGGCGCGCCAGCCGGAGTTGCTGGAGCGCATCCGGCAGTTTTTCGGCCTGGCGGCTTAACTGCGATTGCCAGTCATATCGCCAATAATGCAGTCAGGATTTATCCAAGGAGGAGTGAAGATGCAGATCGATTCCACCCGTTTCGGCCGGATCGAAGTCGATCCGGATACCGTGATCGAGTTCCCGCAGCCGCTGGCCGGCTTTGAAAATTCGCGGCGCTACAAACTGTTGCACGAGGACGTCAGCAACCCGATCGTGATGTGGCTGCAGTCGCTGGATGAACCGGACGTTTCGTTCGGCCTGATCGACCCGGCATGCATCGGCATCAATTACGAAATCACGCTCGACGATAGCGAAACCGCTCTGTTGAAGATTTCCGACCCCGGGACTGTGTCGGTGTTGCTGATGGTGCGCAAGGAAGACAACCAGCTGATGCCGGCTTCGCATGCGCCGATCCTGATCAATACTGCCGCACGTCTTGGCATGCAGAAACCCGGTATCAGCGCCAGGATCGTCTTCAGCAACCGGTAATCCGCTTGGGGCAGTATGCCGACAAGGTGTATCATTGCCCCAACTCGTTACTGTTTTCTTCTGCCCGCATGAAAACTACATTTCTCGATTTTGAACAACCGATTGCCGAACTTGAAGCCAAGATTGAAGAACTGCGCTTCGTGCAGGACGATTCGGCGCTCGATATTTCGGAAGAGATCAATCGCCTGCAGCAGAAGAATCTTGAGCTGACCAAATCCATTTACGCCAAGCTCAACCCGTGGCAGATTTCCCAGGTTTCACGCCATCCGCAGCGGCCTTACACGCTGGACTACCTGAAAGGCGTGTTTACCGATTTCGATGAGTTGCATGGCGACCGCACTTTTGCCGACGATGCGGCGATCGTTGGCGGCATGGCACGCTTCAACGGTCAGCCATGCATGGTGATCGGCCATCAGAAAGGTCGCGATACCAAGGAAAAGATCGCGCGCAATTTCGGCATGCCGCGCCCGGAAGGCTATCGCAAGGCGCTGCGGCTGATGAAGCTGGCGGAAAAATTCGAATTGCCGATTTTTACCTTCGTTGACACACCTGGGGCCTATCCCGGCATTGGTGCGGAAGAGCGCGGCCAGTCGGAGGCAATCGGCCGCAATCTGTTTGAAATGGCCAAGCTGCGGGTGCCGGTGATCTGCACCGTGATTGGCGAGGGTGGCTCCGGTGGGGCGTTAGCGATTGCCGTCGGCGATGTGGTGCAAATGCTGCAGTACTCGACCTATTCGGTCATTTCACCCGAAGGTTGCGCTTCAATTCTGTGGAAGAGCGCCGACATGGCGCCCGAGGCCGCCGAACTGCTGGGCATTACCGCCAATCGGCTGAAAACGCTGGGGCTGATCGACCGCGTCATTCCCGAACCGCTCGGCGGAGCGCATCGCGATCATCCACAGATGATGCAGGCAATGAAAAAGGCGCTGGCCGACGCTTACAAGAACCTTGGCAACAAGCCGCTGGACGACCTGCTGAGCGCCCGTTTCGATCGAATTCTCGGCCATGGCCGGTTCAAGGAAATTACCGCCTCTGCTGCCTGAGTTGCAGCGGATCGAATCCTGCGTCGCTGCAGCGCTGCAGCCTTTCGCCGGCCGGCGCTGTGTCGTTGGCCTGAGCGGAGGGCTGGATTCGGTGGTTCTGCTCGATCTGCTGGCTCGCATTGCACCGCGCTTCGCGCTGCAACTTTCCGCACTCCACGTCAATCACCAGATCAGCCCCAATGCCGACAACTGGCAGCAGTTCTGCCAGCAGCTGGCGCACGTTTACAGCATTCCACTACAGGTTCGGCGGGTGCAGTTGCGGCGCAGCGGCGGTGAAAGCCTGGAAGCCGTTGCACGCACTGCACGTTACGCCGCCTACCACGCCGCGGACGCCGACCTGATCCTGCTCGCGCATCATCTGGATGACCAGTGCGAAACCATGCTGTTACGTCTGCTGCGCGGTGCAGGTACGCACGGCCTGGCGGCTATGCCTGACAGCAGGCCACTGGATCATGCCGACAAATTGTTGCTGCGGCCACTGCTGCAGATCCCGCGTGAGCAACTCGAGACTTATGCACACGCAGCGGGTCTGCGCTGGATTGACGACGAAAGCAACGACGACACACGCTATCGGCGTAATTGGCTGCGCCATGAATTGTTGCCACGTATCGAACAGGTGTTCCCTGCGTATCGAAGGCAGCTGCGACAGGCGGCGCAACATTCGCGGGAAAGTGCCGATCTGCTCGATGAACTGGCTGCGCAGGACTTTCACGGCGAATTGGCTGAGGGCTGGCTGGAACTGACGGCGTTACTGCCTTTGTCGCCTGCACGCCAGCGCAACCTGTTGCGCTGGTTCCTGCGCCAGCGCGACGTCACACCTTCGGCTGCGGTGCTTGAACAACTGCAGCAACAAATGCTGCAAGCCCGCGTGGATGCGGAGCCGCAGATCCGCATCGGTGGCTGGCTGGCCGAACGTTATCGCGAGCGGATGTATTTGCGGCGCATGGCGGTCGAACCGCGCTGCCCGCCGCAAACCGGCATCGATCTGCTGGGCCGCACCGAAGCCGTTTTTCCGGAATGGCAAGGTCGCCTGGTCATGACTGCGAGAGTGGGGCAGGGGGTAGGGTTGCGCTGGTTGTCGGCTCACCGCCTGGATATGCGCAAACGCGTTGGCGGCGAACGCTTACGCCCGATTTTGGGCGGTGCCCAACGGCAGCTCAAGCACCTGCTACAGGAGGCGGCGATTCCGCCGTGGCGGCGCAATTCCTTGCCGTTGCTGTGGATTGGCGATCGTCTGGTGGCGGTACCGGGTGTTACGGTGGCAGCCGAATTTCAGGCCTCCGCAGGTGAAGATGGCGTACAAATCTGCTGGCAACATGATCCAGATCAATATGTTGCAGCGCAATGACGAAATATCTTTTTTGCCGAAGCAAGTTGACTATACTGCCATTCGGGTGGCGCGACATTATCGCGGTGATGTCGCAAACCCGAGCAACAAGCAGCGAGCGTTGCGCCCGGATGGCTGGTAGCCAAGTCCGGGCGTTTTTATTTAGTCTTTAGTCGATCTGGTGGCTGAGTTCGAAGCTTGCGCCGGAGTCGATCTGCAAGGCGTCGCGCAGATACGGCATCACCTGTTGCAATACTTGCGGCAGCGTGTATGGCGGATTGACGATAAACATGCCGCTACCGTGCATGCCAAATCCATCGGCGCCGGGCGTGTGGACGGTCAAGCTGGCGTGCAGCCAGTTGTTGCCGGCAACGCCGCGCAGTTGTTCTACCAGTTGTCGCGATTCGTTACGTTGCAGTAACGGATACCAGATTGCATAACAGCCTGTAGCGAAGCGTTTCAGTGCATCGCGCAAACTGGCGACAACCCGAGCATAATCACCCTTGTCCTCGTATGGCGGATCGATCAATACCACGGCGCGGCGTGTGGCCGGCGGCAGCAACGCTTTCAATCCATCAAAGCCATCGGCCTTGTTGATTTTCACCTGGCGACTGACGTCGGCAAAATTAGCTGCCAGGATTTCATGATCGCTCGGGTGCAATTCGAACAGCCGCAATTTGTCCTGTTCGCGTACCGCGTGCCATGCCAGCCATGGCGAGCCGGGGTAAAACTCCAGTTTGCCGTTTGCGTTCAGCGCGCGGATTTCCGCAACATACGCCTGCAGCGGTAGCGGTAAATCGGCGGCATTCCACAAGCGGCCGATGCCCGCGGCAAATTCGGCATTCTTGGTTGCATAGCCTTCGGTAAGGCTGTACACACCGGCTCCGGCGTGGGTATCGATATACCAGAACGGTTTGTCCTTGCGGCAGTAGTATTCAAGCAGTTGCAACAGGACGAAGTGTTTCAGCACATCGGCGTGGTTGCCGGCATGAAAGGCGTGGCGGTAACTCAGCATGCGTTTGTTTATTCCTTTGGTGATTCGGCGACGGATTGTGCCGATTCGCTTTCGGTCAGGTAAAGCCAATCGAGCATCAGCGTATAGGCCATCGCCAGAATGGTCGGGCCGATGAACAGACCGACGAAACCCCAGGCCAGCAGGCCGCCGATTACGCCGATAAAGATCAATGGCAGCGGCAGGCTCGCGCCCTGGCTGATCAGGTACGGTTTGAGCACGTTGTCGATGGTATTCACCACTACCAATCCCCATACTGCCAGCGCCCCAGCCCAGAAGTGATCGCCGCTGCTATAGAGCCAGAACGCTGCAGGCGCCCAGACGAAAAAGGTCGGCAGCTGGATGACCGCCACCAGAAACGTGGCGAACCCCAGCGCGGCAGCCGCCGGCACACCGCACACCAGCAGGCCCAGTGCCGTCAGGGCTGCCTGGGCGAAGGCTGTACCCATTACCCCCATCGAAACGCCACGCACGGTGCGTTGTGCCTGATCCAGCAGGAATTCGCCGCGCGTCGGCGAAATGCGCTGTGCCAGGCGCCGGGCGAAATCGTTGCAGGCCTGGTGTTTGGCCAGTAGCACCATCGCTACGATGATCGCGATCAGGAACTGTACTGCCGCCATTCCGGCGCCGGTGCCTTTTTTCAGCAGCCACAACACCATATCGCGCAGAAACGGGGTGACCTGCTGCAAGGTGTCGCTCAGATGCGTCATCATGTTCTGCCAGCCATGCAGCAGCGGTGCACCGACCAGTGGCAAATTCACCAGCCACGGTGGCAATTCGCGCTGTTTCAGGCTTTCCAGATCGAACGGCTGCTGCAGCACCCAGTTCACGCCATCCACAACCGACAAGCCCAGCGTGATCAGCGGAATCACCAGTACCAGTGCCAGTAACATCCCCAGCAGCGTGGCTGCCCAGCCGTGGCGTCCGGCCAGTCGCCGGTCGATGCGGAAAAACAGCGGCCACAGCAAAATGGCAATGATCGCCCCCCACACCATTGCGCCGATGAACGGCGCAAACAACTTGTAGCAGGCAAAAATCAGAGTGAAAACGATGGCGAGTTGCGCGTAGTTTTCAAACCGTTGCAGCGATCGGGACGGAGACATGGGTGTGTGGCCTGCTGGATTGGGCGGAACGATGATGGCAAACGGCCTCAGGCCGTAGCTTTGGCCAGCGGCAAAAAAGCCGGCGCACCGCGTGCACCGGAGCTGCGATAGTCTGCAGCGAGCAATTCGGCCAGTGCATGGTGTGGCGGGGTTTGTTGTGCCAGCCAGGTATAGACCAGATCATAAAGCCGTTCCAGCGCGATCTGGTAGGTCTGGCGGGAATGGCTCCACAGCCAGTCGCTGAACGCCATGAAGCGCTCGAACGGTAGATCGCCGAGCAGCAGCGGCAGCGTATTGGGAAAACGGCCGCTATTGCCGATCAGATCCCAGTAACGGGCGAAACGGTTGAGCCGCTGCAGTGTGACGAAATCCAGATCGCGATTGCTCAGGATGTTGTATGGCGGCAGCGGGTTATAGCGCATATCGAAAGCCTCGGTGTGACGCGCGATCGGTGTACCCTTGAGACGCTTGAGTATGCCGAGCTGGATTTCCTGCGGCCCGAGCGCCCATAGCCGGTTGAAGCCGGCAGCAAAGCTGAGCATATCCTCGCCCGGCAACCCGGCGATCAAGTCAGAATGAATATGTGCGCGGCTGTGCTGACTCAGCCAGCGCAGATTGGCCTCGCTTTTGGCATTGTCCTGCTTGCGGCTGATCAGCGCCTGTACTTCCGGGTTGAAAGTCTGAATGCCGATTTCCAGTTGCAACACGCCTTCCGGAAACTGTGCAATTGCCTGTTTCAGCGTATCGGGCAGGTGATCCGGAATCACTTCGAAGTGCACGAACAGATCCGGTGTCAGCCGCTGCAGGAAGAAATCGAGAATGCGCAGGCTGCTCTTGATATTCAGATTGAAAGTGCGGTCGACGAACTTGAACGTCCGCGCACCACGTTCATACAACTGCTGCAGCTGTTGCAGAAAGGCATCGAGCGGAAACGGCCACGACGTCTTGTCCAGCGACGACAGGCAGAACTCGCATTTGAACGGGCAGCCGCGCGATGCTTCGACATAAACCAGCCGATGCGCCAGATCGTCGTCACTATACAGGTGGTAAGGAAATTGCAGCTGCGCCAGCGGCACTTGTTCTCCGGCAATGACTTTCTGCAGCGGCTTCGGTCCATGCAGCAGGGCTTGGCACAACTTGGAGAAACTGACGTCGCCGGGGCCGGTGATCACGTGATCGACGTAGCGCAGGATCAGCTGCGACTCCAGTTCGTGGCTGACTTCAGGGCCGCCAAGCACGATTGCGATGTCCGGGCGCACTTGTTTCAGTTGCGCCACAACGCGCGTGGTTTCCTCGATATTCCAGATGTACACGCCGAAGCCGACGATTTGCGGTTGCAATGCCAGCAGGCGCTCGACCACGTCAAGCGGGCGCTGATTGATGACGAACTCCGCCAGCTGGGTGCGCGACGCCAGTTCGCCCATATTCGCCAGCAAATAGCGCAAGCCAAGCGATGCATGGGAAAAACGTGAATTCAGCGTACTGAGGACGATATCAGCCATTACGGGCAGCCGGAAACAAAGCAGGCATTATACCCGCCTGTGCCAGATGCTTTGGCAGATATGCTCTGCCATCCACTATTCTTGCGCACGAGCTGCCACGAAAGGCACGGCTGCTTGTCGTTCAGGAATGCAGAGCGATTCCACTGCCGCTGGAAAGCACGGCCTGAATCTGTTGCACCGCTCCGATACTGAGGAACTTGATGAACTGCAGCCCGGTTTCAAAGCCGCCGCCCTCGCGTTGATCGTCGATGCGGGCAATGCGGCAATGCGCCTGCACTACGGTATCGGCGACCTGCATGATCAGATGGCAATTGGGTTCGGTAAGAGGGATATCGTGGTGGACACGCAGGCCGTGAATGGAAATATCCTCCACCGTAGCGCGAATACCCGATCCTTTGGATTGAATCAGGCGCGCAGGGGCGCGGTAACTGATTCTGGGGTTGGCTCGTTTGTTGTACAGCATTTTGTATTGTCTTCTTATGTGTTTTGGGTATTGTACTCTAAAAACACGCAAGAAATATGCCACGCATTATAAATCAATGTATTACGTTTATTTGTTAATGCTTCTGTAAAATAATCCGACAAAACTATCGGCAAACAAAAGGGTTTTCCTGTTCAAGCGCCAAGCCATGACCGGTGCCGCCGCACCGCATCTTCCGGGGCAACGCCCCGGTAGCGCTGTGCTGCTCGTTGCCGGCAGGCGCAATGGCACAACGATGCCGGAATTGTAAATTATTCCGACACCAGTTTGCGCGCGGTCAAGGTAGTAGATACAGACAGAGGTCGTCGCGTTCTTCGGCTGCATCGCGCAGCAGTTCCTGTAACGGTTCTGCCGCGGCGCCCAATAACTGCGGTTGTTTCCAGACAATTTCCAGCGGCCCCGGCAGGTCGCCGGTCAGCGCATCCCACAGCGCATCCTGGTTGTCGCCGAAATGAGGCGGCAACGGTAGCTGGGCGTGCAGTTGCCGATAAAAATCGGCCAGCGTATGAACATTCTGTAACACGCAACGGGTCAACGACATGCTGGCACCTCGACAAAAGTCCGGTAGTGATCGATGGTCACATAACGCCTGCCGTCGCTGGAGAACAGGATGCGCTTGCTGCCGCGATGCCCGCCGCGATAATCCAGGTCGGCTTCGCGCCATTGGCCCGCTGGCAACCGATGCTCGCGGTTGCCAAAGCGGTCGCCGCCGATACTCTTGCCGTGCAGCGTTGGCATTGACCACAGGCTGGAGCCGGGCTGCCAGCCCACTGCCTGCGCTGCGCGCTTGGTGACGAACTTGTCCGGCAGCTGGCGGTTCTGGCTGCGGTTCAACGTATTCAGGATCGAGTCCAGTTCATGCTCATCGATCGAGCGCCCGGCATACTGATTCAGCATTGCCGCCGCTTGTGCGCAGTCCGGCTGAGCCAGTGCCAACGGGCTCAGCAGTGCCAATACGCTGGCGTATGCCAGGCTGGCAATCGATATTCGTGGCATATTGGACAACATATTGATTCCATATGAAAAAGCCGCACGCGTGGATGCGGGCGGCCGGCTTTGTCGGGTAGTGGATTCAGTTGCGGCTCTTCAGGCTGTCACGAATTTCGCGCAGCAGGACAATATCTTCCGGAGTGGGTGCCGGTACGGCCGGCGCAGCGGCTTCTTCGCGCTTCATCCGGTTGATGCCTTTGATCAGCAGGAAGACGGCAAACGCAACGATCAGAAAGCTGATGATGACGTTGAAAAACAGGCCGAAATTCATGGTTACCGCACCGGCATCCTGTGCGGCTTTCAGCGTTTCGTATGGGCCGGGCGCCTTGCTGCCCTGTTTCAATACCAGGAACAGGTTGGAGAAATCGACATTACCCAGAATCAGGCCGATTGGCGGCATGATCACGTCTTTGACCAGCGAATCGACAATCTTGCTGAACGCACCGCCGATAATGATACCGACGGCAAGATCGACGACATTGCCGCGCATGGCAAATTCCTTGAACTCCTTCAGCATGGGATCTCCTTTGGGATTGTTATCCAGCGTATTTGCCAGCCCATTATTGAACAGCGGCCGCGGCCTGTAAACATTGTCAGCCCTTGCGCCCAAGATAGACGGTGATTTCCTCGCGATCGTGGTATAGCTGCCGGGCATGCAGCTGGTAATCGATACCGGCCTTGTGCAGCTTCTGATCCAGCTGGGCGAAGCAGCGCTGGATTTCCTGGTAGCGCTTTTTCATCGGCAGTTTCAGGTTGAAAACGACCTGCCGTGCCCAACCCTGAATCAGCCAGTCGCAGACCAGCTGGGTGATGCGCACCGGTTGCTCGACCATATCGCACACCATCCAGTCGACCGGCTTGCGCGGCCGGTACTTGAAGCCGTCGGCGCGGACGTGTTCAACCAGTGGGTCATCGCGAACGGCTCCCTTGAGCGGGCCATTGTCTACAGCGGTAACGCGCAGGCCGCGATTCGCCAGTTGCCAGGTCCAGCCGCCAGGCGCCGCACCGAGGTCGACCGCACGCATGCCGGGCTTGAGCAGGCGTCGTTGCGTAGTCTCGTCGAGCAGCGTCAGCAGCGCTTCTGCCAGTTTCAGCGTGGAGCGGCTGGGGGCTTCGAACGGCATTTTCAGGCGTGGAATCCCCATCGGCCAGTCGCTGCGGTTGCCAGCTACGCTGAGTGCAATCAGGCAGCGCTCCTGTTGCGGGAAAAACAGGTGCAGCCGCGGCAGTCCAACCTGATCGCGCCGCAGCAGGCGCTTTTCCGCCAGCGGAGCTTCCAGGAGCGGTGCGAAGCGGCGACAGAAACCGGACAAGGTCTTGCCGTCGTTGGTGTCAGGCGTCTCCAGCCAGAGATCGTCATATTGCAGCGGTAATGCCTCCAGCGCTGCGACGATCGGTGTCAGGCGATCCCGGTTCGGCAGATTGCCAATATCGCCAACCACCCACAACAGCTGGCGGGCGAAGATCAACTGCGTCCAGGCAATGGAAGCCAGGCGACTGGCGGCCTGCGGCTGGGCGAATTCACACAGCACGTAGGCACTGTTTGCAATAACGGTAAAGTTGGCGCTCAGGTCAAGCGGCGCCAGCTGGTCATGCAGTTCGGCGGCGCTTTCCTGTTCGAAGCCAGCCCGGCAGTAGGTGAGCAGGGCGCTGATACGGATCTGGGCGGGCAAGGCTGGCATGGAAAACGGGGCAGTGGATTGGCAATCCGCAATTATATGGCTTTCCCGCAGTAGCGCACATGTCGATTCTCCGCAGTGATCCGTCTTGCCGCTGTCTGCGTAGCCAGACAACGGATTGGTGCAAGGTTTGCCGGCGAAGATTGATTTGTGTCAAATAGCCATATAAGTGAAATGGGTATAACTATCCTTGCGAATCGGGTTTCTACAGGGAGGCTTTACCATGACTTTATGGCAAGAATTGCTGTCCGACGACGTAGGTCGTCTGAGTTTGCTGGTGATTGTGTTTGTCATCGTAATGGGTGGGTATTTCGTCCGTATGTTCCTGCACAAGATGAACAACAACGAATAACGCTCGCTGTCTTGCAGACAATCGGGATATGTCCGGCAAGGGAGGCATCCGGAGCATGAATACATAAGGGGTGGCACCGCTCGTGCCGGCTCCGGATGCATGCGGGCAGTCCCGACCCCGACAAAGCGCATCAGAACAACGCCAGTTGGCCATCTGCCGCGGGTCGTCTGAACTGGCTGCAATCTAGCTGCGGCGGGGAATGGGTATATCCCAGCCGACGCCAGGCAAGGCGGAAGCGTTGTGCAATCAGTGTGGCGAAATTACCGTTGCCGCGCATTCTCTGGCCGAATCCGGCCTGATTCAGCTTCCCTTCCCGCGACTGTCGCACCAGGCTCAATACATGCCCAGCCCGATCCGGGTAGTGACTGATCAGCCATTGCTCGAACAAATCCGCCACTTCCAGTGGCAAACGCAACAGCGCATAACTGGCATGCTTGGCACCGTGTTCGCGCGCCTGCTGCAATAGCGCTTCCAGATATTGATCATTGAGTGCCGGAATAATCGGCGCAATCAGCACGCCGACTGGAATGCCGGCATCCGCCAGGCAGCGGATCGTCTGCAGACGCCGGAGCGGGGTACTGGCACGCGGCTCCAGGCGGCGCGACAGTTCGGAATCCAGACTGGTCAACGAAATCAGCACCTGCAGCAATCCATGCTCTGCCAGTGGCTGCAGCAAATCCAGATCGCGTTCGATCAGCGCATTCTTGGTGATGATGGTCAGTGGGTGGCGCGTTTCCAGCAGGACTTCCAGCAACTCCCGCGTCAACTTCAGCTTGCGCTCCACCGGTTGATACGGATCGGTGTTCGCTCCCAGACAGATCGGACTCGGCAGGTAGCCTGGCCGGGACAATTCGGTACGCAGCAGAGCTGCAGCGTTCGGCTTGGCGATCAGGCGGGTCTCGAAATCCAGACCGGGCGAAAATCCCCAATAGGCGTGACTTGGCCGTGCATAGCAATAAATACAGCCATGCTCGCATCCCTGATAAGGGTTGATTGACTGGCTGAATGGAATATCCGCTGAGTTATTGCGGCTGATGATCGCCTTTGCCGGCCAGAATTCGATTTTGGTCGCAGTCGTTTGTCCTGTGTCGGCGTCGGCTTGCCAGCCATCGTCCACTGCTTCACGCAATCGGCTTTCAAAACGGTTATGTGGATTCAGGCTCGCGCCCCTGCCTTTGACTGGCTTGTTCATTGTCTGCCCGCTGGGGAATATTCGGTGTGTAATTAATTGCAGTTAACTGTAATAAAAAACAGCTTTTGGCGCAAGCCATGAATCATTCGATCAAACTCCTGTTGTAAAACCTGCGCATCCGGCGTGGCGCTGGCTCCATCGGAAGCGGCAAGTGGCTTTACTGTGCGGGGTCGGCAGTTGCCGGCGTATCGCTGGCTCCCCGGTATGGCGGTTGAGCTGCACGATGCAACAATCCACCCATACAGCCAGTAAATCGGTACTTTCTTGCTACCGATTCATGCGATAATTTTACAGATTAACGTTACGTAACGGAAAACAATGCACCCAGCCAACCAGCATAGCAACCCCGTTGCCGCCATGCCCTTGCGCCGCCGTGGGCGCCCCTCAACCGGACGCGCCAAGAGCGGTGCCCAGCGTATTCGGGAATTCCGCGATCGCCAGAAACAGGCGCGTTATGAGCCTGAATTTGCGCGCCAGCAATTAATCCGTTATGTAACGGAAATACAACCGGGGCAGGATGAACGTGAGCGCTCCAGGCAAAAACAATTCATTTCCGGCCTGGCTTACGGCCTGCGCATGGCCGGATATCTGACCGACGAACAGAACGAACGTTTGCGTCTGTGGCTATTGCATCTCTAAAAGGCTGTTCACGATCTGCCGCGAGCAGCGCCTGGCCTGGCCAATCCATTGCCAAGTAGCTGGTTAACCGGAGTTTGCTGGAGTAAATGAATGCTGCCCCAAGTTCTTGCCGAGTGCAGCGAGGCAGGAACCGGGCGTACCTTGTGTGCCTTGAGCTGCACATGAGCCCCGATCAGGGCTGCGCAGCAAAATCGTGAATAGCCTCTAACGATATATTCAACGTTCCCGGCAGTAAAAAAGCCGGTCAGTTCCGACCGGCTTTTTTGTATCTGGCGACGGCCGACCGTCAATCAATGTGATAGTTCGGCGCTTCCTTGGTGATTTGCACATCGTGTACATGCGATTCGCGAATGCCGGCAGCGGTGATTTCCACAAATTCCGCCTTGGCATGCATGTCGGCAATCGATGCACAGCCAAGATAGCCCATACTTGAGCGCAGGCCGCCCATCAGTTGGTGGATTACCGCCACCACACTGCCCTTGTACGGTACACGGCCTTCGACACCTTCCGGTACCAGCTTGTCAGCGTTGGCTTCGTTGTCCTGGAAATAACGATCGCTGGAACCCTGTTGCATCGCACCCAGCGAGCCCATGCCGCGATAGCTCTTGTACGAGCGGCCCTGGAACAGCACCGTTTCGCCCGGAGCTTCTTCCGTGCCGGCAAACAGACCACCCAGCATCACCGCATCCGCACCGGCAGCAATCGCCTTGGCAATGTCGCCGGAGAAGCGGATGCCGCCATCGGCAATCATCGGCACGCCGGTGCCGCGCAACGCGGTGGAGACGTTATCAACGGCAGTGATCTGCGGTACGCCGACACCGGCCACGATACGGGTTGTGCAGATCGACCCCGGGCCAATGCCGACCTTGACTGCATCGGCGCCGGCTTCGACCAGCGCCAGCGCTGCCGCAGCGGTAGCGATATTGCCGCCGATGACCTGCACCTGCGGGAAATTCTGCTTGACCCAGCGCACCCGGTCGATCACGCCTTGCGAATGACCATGTGCGGTATCTACCACGACGACGTCAACACCAGCCTCGACCAGCAGCGCCACGCGCTCCTCGGTGCCGGCTCCGACGCCGACTGCCGCGCCGACGCGCAGGCGACCTTGCTGATCCTTGCAGGCATTCGGGTGTTCAACGGTTTTGATGATGTCCTTGACCGTCACCAGTCCTTTGAGCTCGAAAGCATCGTTGATCACCAGCACACGTTCCAGACGGTGTTGATGCATCAGCTGCCGCGCTTCGTCGCTGCTGGCGCCTTCCTTGATGGTCACCAGTCGCTCGCGCGGCGTCATGATTTTCGCTACCGGCTGCGCCAGATTGGATTCGAAACGCAAATCGCGGTTGGTGACGATGCCCACCACTTTGCCATCCTCAACCACCGGCAGACCGGAAATGCGATGCTGGCGCGTCAACGCCAAGACTTCCGCAACACTCATGGTCGGTGGAATGGTAATCGGGTCTTTCACCACGCCGCTTTCAAAGCGCTTGACCTTGGATACCTCGGCAGCCTGGGCCTTGGCCGACATATTCTTGTGCACGATGCCGATACCGCCTTCCTGGGCAATGGCAATCGCCAGACCAGCTTCGGTTACGGTATCCATGGCAGCGGACACCAACGGGGTATTCAGGGTGATATCGCGAGTCAGGCGGGTTGCGAGTGTTACGTCGCGAGGCAGAACAGAGGAGTGTGCAGGAACAAGCAGAACGTCGTCGAAAGTGAGCGCTTTTTGGATCACACGCATTATGATTCCTTGCGGCAAATGAAAATTATACCTGCACAGGCAAAACCAAGTAAAGTCAACGATTGCAACAAAATTTTTGCTATGCTTGGATCATCTAACAGGCTGGAGTTGTCCATGCGTAGTGGCAGATCGGGTATGTTGCTGATGCTTGCGGCGGCGACATTGGCAGGCTCAGCGTCGGCTGAAGTATATAAATGGGTGGATAAGGCGGGGAATGTGCATTTTGGCGACCAGCCGCCGCCGGGCGAAAAAGCCGTCAAGGAAAATATCCGTCCTCCGGAATCGATAAAATCGACACCGTCCACCGCGCCCGGCAAGACTCCATCTCTGCTGGAGCGGGATCTCGAATTCAAGAAGCGCCGCAGCGAGCGTCTTGAAGGAGAAAAGAAGCAAGCAGACGAAGCCAAACAGAAAGAGGCCCGCAAGGCTGAATGCGAACGTTCGCGCGCGCGGCTGGCAGACGTGGAATCGGGCATGCAACTGTTCGATTATGGCAAGGATGGACAGCGCTATTATCTCGATCAGGAACAGCGTAACAAGGCACTGAACGATTCGCGTCAGCGCCTGGAGAAAGACTGCAAATAGCTGCCGCGAATGAACAGAAAAACGTTGAGCTGCGCTCGCCCCGTGGATTTATGCGGGGCGCAATTTTTTGGTAGTTGGAATGTCTGAAGAATTATTCATGAGCCGGGCACTGCAACTTGCCCAGCTAGCATGGAATGAAGGCGAGGTACCGGTCGGCGCTGTCGTGGCGCATCAGGGCCAAATCATCGGCGAAGGCTGGAATCGCCCCATCGGCAGCCATGACCCGACTGCCCATGCAGAAATCCAGGCCTTGCGCGCAGCGGCACACACTCTGGGCAATTACCGTCTGGTGGGTTGCGAATTGTACGTCACGCTGGAGCCCTGCATCATGTGCGCCGGGGCGATCATGCACGCACGCATCCGTCGCGTGGTGTTTGGTGCGGGCGACCCGAAGACAGGGGCCTGCGGGAGCGTATTGGACATATTTGCCGAACGTCGGCTGAACCATCACACCGAAGTGCTGGCAGGTGTGAGGGCAACGGAATGCGGGGATATGTTGCGCGGATTTTTCCGCGAACGCCGTCAGCAGAAGAAATGCGCATGCGAATAGATATTTATCTGGGTAGTCAGCAACTGTTGCTGAGTGATGATTCGGGCAACGAAGTTGCGTGGTTCCCGGTATCTAGTGCGGCGAAGGGGGCGGGAGAGCAAAAAAACAGCTTCCAGACACCGCGCGGTGCCCATTGCGTGCGCGCCAAAATCGGCGCGGGATTGCCTGTTGATGCCGTATTGGTGCGTCGCCGCCCGACCGGGGAAATCTACAGCCAGGAACTTGCGGCGCGCTTTCCCGGCCGCGACTGGATTCTTACCCGGATCCTGTGGTTGTCCGGCTGTGAGCCAGGAATCAATCGTCTCGGCAATGTCGATACGATGCAGCGATATATCTACATCCATGGCACGCCGGATACAGAGCCGATGGGGGTGCCTGCATCACACGGCTGTATCCGCATGCGTAATTCCCAACTGATTGATTTATTTGAAATGACTCCGGTTGGCACCCCGGTTTTCGTTCACTCTGGGAACATTTTCGACGAAAATCAGCCAACTCTAATATAGTTGTGGCAATGCGGAGCGTTGCCGGCTATACTCAGTTCACGTTCCGGTAAATCTTGACTTGAACTGCTTTATGTGTCGAAGGAGTTGGCGATGGATGCAACCAGCGGTGTAAGTTCTGCAGCAGCAACCTCCCAGAACGGGGTGTATGCGCTCAAGAAGGCTAACGAAATTCAGGCGGACAGCGTTACCCAGCTATTGAATTCGGTAGCTGCGCCACAATCTCCCCAGTACAACAATCCCCCGCAGCTGGGCAACAAAGTTGATATCAAGGTGTGAGGCATGAATATTGTCATTGAAGTGGTTCTCGCTGGCCTTGCGCTGGCAATCAGCCATCATCACTTGGCAGGGCGGTTGAAGCTCGTCCGGGTAAAAGCTGACAAGTAATGAGGTAACCCGGTTTACTGCATTGCAGTTTCCGGGGGCAGGTGACGGAATATTTCGACATGGCGATCTGGCTGGATCGCCATTTGCTTTTGGAAGCGATCCGCCGCAAATCGTTGCAACAGCTGGCAAAAAACCGCCGGATCGCTTACGTCACGATAAATCTCCATCAATAGCCCGGGCTGGCCCTGCTTTTCCAGCAGGTGGCCGGCAATACCGGTTGCCGCCGCGATATCCGCGATCACCTGCCGGGCGGCAATTAGCGCGTGTGGACACGAGTCTGGATCAAGCCGGTAATAAACATACACCTCACACATTTAGCTACTGGCCAGAATCAAGCAACCGGGTAGGGCAGAGGGCGCACTGACAGCGCCGGTCCGTCGGAGCCGCCAAGGGTAACGCCGTGTTCCCAACAACTGATCTGCACCACAGCCAGGGCATCGATGCCGCCTTCCGGAGACGGGGCGCTGTCGGCCAGCATGCCGATTGCCTGGCCCGGCAACTCCGGGCTATATAGTTCGCGCCCCGGCGGTGCATCGGCAATATCGCAGTCAATATGTACCAGCGCCATGCGGCGCTTGAGTTTACCCAGATACTGCATGCGCGCCACAATTTCCTGCCCCGGGTAGCATCCCTTGGTGAAACTGACTGCTCCGACCAGTTCCATATTGGCCATCTGGGCAACGAATTGCTCCTGGGTTGCCGGATAAATCCAGGCAAAGCCGGTTTGTAGCGACAGCCAGCGCCACGCCGGTTCACCCACCGGAATCGCGCCCTGCTGTTGCATCTGTGCGAACAGAGTCGGTGCCGTATCGATGTTGGCATGTAGCAGGAACATGGCCGGCGCCAGTTGGGTGATGGCAGCTGTGCCGGCGAAAACCGTTTCCATTGGCTGCGCTGGTACGGTTCCAAAGTACTGCTTGAGCATTGTCGCTGCGTCCGGGCCGGCAAGGCCAAGCAGGGCGGTATCGATACCGGCGTCCACTACTTTGACCTTGGAGCGCAAAATATACATCGACAGTTTGCGCTGCATCGCTTCACGCAAGCTGGCCGGTAACTGTATCAAGAAGCCGGACTCGGAGCGGATCACCAGCATGCTCGCCAGCATGCGTCCTTTGGGGGTCGAAAACGATGAATATTGCGCTTGCCCAGGCTGCTGATGCTTGATGTCGCTGGAAAGCAGGTTGTTGAGAAACAGTTGCGCGTCGTCGCCGCTGAAATGCAGCAGGCCGAACTGGCTCAGATCGGCTATCACGCTTTGCGACGCGGCAGCCTTCAATTCCCGTTGCGGGTCGCCAAACGAAACGACTGTGTTGGCATCGATTTGGGCGCCATGTTCGGCAAGAAAAGCATTCCAGTTCTGATTCATTGTCGATTTCCTTGAATGGGCTTGTTGCCCAGCAGGCGGGAAAAATCCTCTGCCGGTAGTGGTTTGCTGAACAGAAAGCCCTGAATTTCGTCACAACCGCGAGCCACGAGAAAATCCAGTTGCTCGCTGGTTTCTACGCCCTCGGCAATCACTTTCAACTGCAGGTTGTGCGCCAGATTGATGATTGCGCCGGTAATTGCAGCGCTGTCGCTGTCACCCGGCAATTCTCGCACAAACGACTGATCGATCTTGAGCTTGTGAATGGGAAAACGTTTCAGATAGCTCAGACTGGAGTAGCCGGTACCGAAATCATCGATCGCCAGGTGGAATCCGCTGGCACGCAACAGGCGCATATTGGCGACGGCAATATCGAAATCCTGCATCAGGATGCTTTCCGTCAACTCCAATTCGATCAGGTCGGGCGCAATCCCGGACCTCCCCAGCGTTTCGATTACCCCGGAAACAAAATCCAGCTGGCGGAATTGCGATGACGAGATATTAATTGCAATCGGCGGAATAGCCAGTCCGTGCTCGCGCCAGGTGCAGATGTGATTGCAGACGGACTGCAATACCCATTCGCTGATTTGCGATATGAGCCCACTGTCTTCGGCAACCGGAATAAAACGTGCCGGCGACACCATACCCAGTTCCGGATGACGCCAGCGCAATAGCGCTTCCGCACCGACAATCTCGCCCGAGCCAACCCGATACTGCGGCTGGAAGTAGACTGCCATTTCCTGGCGTTCAAGCGCACGACGCAGTGCGTTTTCCAGTATCAGCTGTTCCAGTACCCGGGCGTTCAGCCCGGCGGTGAAGAACTGGTAATTGTTGCGTCCATTGTCTTTGGCGTGATACATCGCGGCATCGGCATTCTTGACCAGTGTGTCAAAGTCGGTGCCATCGTCGGGGAAGACGGCAATGCCAATACTTGGTGTCAGACGCAACTCATTTTGTTCAACTGCAATGGGGCGTGAAATGGCTTCCAGCAGGCGGCGTGCAGCCGGTACCGCATCCTGGGGCTGACGCAAGTCGTTCAGCAGTATCACGAACTCATCTCCGCCCAGACGTGCCGACGTATCGACTTCGGACAGCGTGGCCGTGATGCGTGATGCCGTTTCCTGTAGCAGGCGGTCTCCCACATGGTGGCCAAGCGAGTCGTTGATATTCTTGAATCGGTCCAGATCGATTACCAGTACCGCCAGTTGTGTGCCGAGGCGCTGTGCGCTGGCAATCGCCAGCTCGACCCGATCCTTGAACAGCAGGCGATTGGGCAAGTGCGTCAGCGAATCGAAGTTGGCAAGGAACTGGATATGTTCGGCCTGCTGTTTACGCTCACTCAGATCGGAAAAGGTGGCGATGTAGTTGGCGATTTCGCCACTCGGGCGGCGCAGTACGGTAATCGTGAGCCATTCCGGATAGTGCTCACCGTTCTTGCGCCGGTTCCAGATCTCGCCTTGCCAATAGTCGTGTTCGGCCAGCGTGGCCCACAGTTCGCGGTAAAACTCCTTGTCATGCTGGCCGGATGCCAGCAGGCTCGGGTTGCTTCCCAGCACCTCGTCCGGCAGGTAGCCGGTAATTTTTGAAAAGGCCTGATTCACCGAAATGATCCGGTTGTAACGATCGGTAATCAGGATGCCTTCACCGGCACTTTCGAACACTTGCGCATTCAGCCGCAGCTCTTCTTCCGCTTGTTTCGCCGCCGAAATGTCGGTTAGCGTTCCAATGATGCGCAAGGGTTTGCCGTCGTCATCGCGGCCGATGATCTTGCCGCGCACCAGAACCCAGCGATAGTTGCCATCATGGCAACGAACCCGGTATTCGCACGCATAGTGTTCGCCCTGGCCGGCAAGATAGTTGTTGTAGGCACCTGCCACCCGGTGCCGGTCGTCCGGATGAATGCGCGCCTGCCACTGGCCTAGCTCCGATTCGAGCCGCTCGCCGTCCGGCATTGCCAGAATGGCTTCGCAGCGGCGCGAATAATAGGCTTCGTTGCTATCCAGGCGCCAATCCCATACGCCATCCTGGCTGCCTTCCAGGGCAAAATGCCAGCGCTCCTCGCTCTGTTTCAGTGCCAGCTCTACCGTGTTGTTTTCTATTGCGATTCCGGCTAGCTGCGCCATGCGTTCCAGCAGGCTGCGTTCAAATTCGTTGGCATTGAGCCTGGCCTCGAAATACAGCCCGAGCGCACCGACGATCCGGCCACTCTTCGACAGGATCGGCGTTGCCCAGCATGCGCGCAGGCCGTGATTCAACGCCAGATAGCGCACGCGCGACCAGACACTGTCGCTGGCGATATCTTCGGTAATGACGGTACGCCGCAACGTTACCGCCGCAGCACAACTGCCACTGTAGGGAGAGGTTTGCAGGATCTCGCTGGCGCGCTGGAATTCTGCCGGCAGGTTGGGGGCGGCGACATAAATCAGTTGCTGGTCTTGTTCATCCAGCAATTGAATGCAGGCGTGTGCGCCGATTAATTGTTCTTCTACCACCAGGCACAGTTCGCCAAGACTGTCGGCAATGTCGCGGCTGCCGGCGATCATTTCCAGAATGCGCTTTTCCCCGGCGATCTGGCGCTCGATGCGCTTGCGCTCGGAAATATCCTGAGCGGTGCCGTACAGCGAAAGCAGTTCACCGTGGCCACTGAAATGCGGGTAACAGGTCAACCAGATATCCTGTAACCGGCCATCGCGACTACTTACCCGGTATTCGGTCGAGCCTGCCTCCCGGCCGGAAACCACTTGCTGCAACAGGGTCCGGACATGGGGCTGATCCGCAGGGTAGATCAGGCGGATGAAGCTTTCCATCGCGGGAGCGGCATTACCGGTCGGGACGTTGTGCAAGGCAAACATGGCTGCAGACCAACCCATGCTGTCATCCGCCATCCGCCACTCCCAGTTGCCCAGGTGCGCAACTTGCTGTGCGGTATTCAGCTGTGACTCGCTGGTGGCAAGCGCAGCCATGGCCTGCCGGTGCTCGGAGATATCGGCGATGCTGCCCGCCATGCGCACCGCATTGCCGGCTGCGTCGCGCTGGCACTGCCCGCGCAGTTGCACCCAGCGCGCCTCGCCACTGCGCAACCGTAGCCGGCAGGACAGGTCAAATGGTGTTTGCAGGCGTAAATGGGTTTCCAGATAATCGACAATCTGCTGCTGTTCTTCGATGGCAAACAGATTGAGGAACCCGTTGAAGTCAGACTGGCTCCAGATTGCCGGATATCCCAGCAAGCCATTCAATTCAGGCGATAGCCAGACAATATCCTGCCCGGTCAACCAGTCCCAGATACCAATCTGGGTGCCGGCAAGCGCCAAGCGGGTGCGTTCATTTTCGTCAATCAGGCGTTCCAGCAATTCCGCCTGTGCTGTGATATTGGTGGCAAACAGGGTGGTGCGGCCATTTACGACCTTGCGCCAGACTTCCAGCGTGCGGTATTCGCCTGCCGCAGTCGTAATGGTGCCTACCCAGCTAGCGGAATCGTCGTTCCGCTGCGGCGACTGCTGCACTATTTCATCTGCCGCCTGGCCAAACAGCGAGGAGATCCATTGTGGATGGTTCTGGAAGAAGCCGGCCGGATAACCGAACAGATCCAGCCAGCGCTGGTTCAGACGTAAATGCCGGGAATCGAAGCTCAGTGCCGCTAGCGGAAATTGTTCAAGATCCCCGGAACCGGCAGCGTCGGCATCCTGCACCGGCAAATCGATATGACAGAAAAAATGATTGCCGTGAATTTCCTGCGCAAACGACACCACCGTAACCCGAATATTGTCACCGGAACGCAAACGCCGGTGATCGTCGTGGCGCGCACCGAAGAATTGCAGCGGATTTGCCCGGCGCGAGCCGATGACAGCGGGAGTCTCATCTCCGTATCGATCCCGATAGCTGTCATTGACATAAACAATCTGGCCAATAATCGTTTCGACCCAGACAGGAAAGTGATCGAAAAGTCCGATCCAGTCCGGAAGCAATTGCTTGGAAAAATTCACGGTAAACGAGCCAATCGATCAACGGGAAGAGGCGGAAAACAAGTCGGCAATTGCCAATGACCCATTATAGGCGACCTGTTCGATCGATTTTACTTTGGAGTGTACTACAGGAGGTTTGGCTCCCCGTCCGGGCGCTACTGCGAACCGTGAAGATTCGCGTCAAACTTCCAGATTGTGTGAAGGCCCGGCAAAAATCGGCCTAAGTCGTGCTCCCCCCCTGTTATTGTCTTGTTGCTCAGCCGCATTATCGGCAGCATGGGCAAAAACCGCGATTTATCCAAACCCGTGACTGAGGTCACGTTTCACTGCCGGTCGTGCCGCTGGACGTTTGATGCCGCGCCGACGGAAGTAGTTGACGATGCGGGGTGTGACTGGCATCCATATCGCTATTTTGCGCCGTGCCCGATTTGCCATGAATCAACGCCACAGGCTGGTTGGCATCGAGCGTTGATGCGTGCCTGGATATCGTCGACCGGGCCAAAGACACCAGAAGGAAAGGCCGCAACGGCAGCCAATCTGGCAGGCCATCCGACACCGGAAGAGGCGATGCGGACCCGCTTCAATGCAATGAAGACCGGGTTGCACGCCAAGACGGCGACGTATTTCCCCTCGAAGCCTGACGGCTACGCCTTTTGCAAAACCTGCGATGTCGATCGTGATTACTGCGCCTCGCAGCCGTGCTGTGTGCGGCAGACGCAGTTATTCATGACTGTCCATGCGGCTTTTGAACAGCGCGATCCGAAACACCTGACCGAGATATTCGCAGGCCTGCAGGCCGGAACGGTGGCGGTGGTGCAGCAGATGCTGCAGACCATCATTGCCGATGGCGTGAAAATCGTCGAACCGCAGTGGTACACCGACAAGGACGGCGCGCTGCACGTGGCTAAGTATGAAGACGACGATGGTCAGCGTCGCATCCTGCAGGAAATCAGCGCGCATCCTCTGCTGAAGCCACTGGGCGAATTTCTGTCACGTAACACTTTATCGCTGGCCGATATGGGTA
>CALMFQ010000361.1 GCA_937863215.1 uncultured Pseudomonadota bacterium | reverse complement strand
AACCCATGAGCATGCAAAATCAAGCGCCGGCAGAACTGGCCGCATTGCAAGCTGAAAACGCTCGCCTCGTTGCGTTACTGGAATCGCACGGCATTGAATGGCGCTTGCAACCTGAGCGTGTCCAAGCCTCTCAAGAAGGAGAGACGTCGCGCCTGTCCACCGCAGAAGAGGTCGCTTTGTTTCTTCGGCTGTTTCGTGGCCGCACGGATGTATACCCTATCCGGTGGGAAAGCAAAACGACTGGCAAGGGAGGCTATGCTCCGGCCTGCACCAACGAGTGGCGCAGCGGCATTTGTGGGAAGCCCAGAATCAAATGCGGTGATTGCAGCAACCGCCTACTGATACCGTTATCCGATGCGGTAATTTATTCCCATCTGGCCGGTGATCACACCATTGGCGTCTATCCACTACTGGAGGATGACACGTGCCATTTTCTGGCCGTCGATTTTGACCAAGCAGACTGGAGGGATGATGCCCGCGCGTTTGTGCAGTCGTGTGATGAAATCGGTGTGCCGGTTGCATTGGAAATTTCTCGATCCGGCAATGGCGCGCACGCATGGGTGTTTTTTGCTGGCCGGGTATCGGCACGTGATGCCCGCCGTTTGGGCACAGCCATTATCAGCCACACATGCTCACGCACTCGTCAGTTGAAACTGGCCTCCTACGATCGGCTGTTTCCAAATCAGGACACCATGCCCAAGGGTGGCTTTGGTAATCTGATCGCCTTGCCGCTACAAAAACGCCCGCGAGACAGCGGCTGCAGCGTATTTGTCGATGCCAATTTACGCCCCCACCCCGACCAGTGGGCCTACCTGGCAAGCATTGAGCCGATGGCTCCGCACGACATTGAGCCCATCATTCTGCGCAGCACTGGCGGCACCCACCCGCTGGACGTTACCTTCATCGACGATGAAGAGTTGGCAACGCCGTGGAAACGCGCAACAGCGCCGGCAAAAAAACTGCCTGGCAAAATGCCGGAATCGCTGGCGGTAACACTGGCCAACCTGATTTATTTTGAAAAAGCCCAATTGCCACAAACATTAGCCAACCGTTTGATCCGCTTGGCCGCATTTCAGAATCCGGAATTCTACAAAGCTCAGGCAATGCGGATGTCGGTTTGGGACAAACCGCGCGTTATTGGCTGCGCAGAAAATTTTCCACAACATATTGCCTTGCCGCGTGGTTGCCTTGATGCCGTCAACGAGTTGCTACGCGACAACGGTATTCGCATCGAGTTAAATGATGAGCGCTTTACCGGAGAGCCTGTTGACGTACGTTTCGTTGGTACACTGCGAATCGATCAGGAGGCAGCCGTTGCGGCGATGCTGCATCACGATGCTGGCGTATTGTGCGCCCCAACAGCCTTCGGAAAAACAGTCACTGCCGCTGCGATGATTGCCCAGCGCGGCGTGAATACCCTTGTGCTGGTTCATCGTACAGAATTACTCAAGCAATGGCAGGAACGATTGCAAACTTTTCTCGGTGTGGGTAAAGGCATGATCGGCACCATTGGCGGCGGCAAAGCCAAACCCACCGGCAAGATCGACATTGCAGTCATGCAGTCGCTATCACGCCAGGGCGAAGTGAATTCCCTGGTCGAAAATTACGGACATATTGTTGTCGACGAGTGTCACCATATCGGAGCAGTAACATTCGATGCGATATTGAAACGCATCAAAGCCAAGTTTGTACTTGGCCTGACCGCCACACCAATTCGCCGGGATGGTCAACAACCGATCATTTTCATGCAATGCGGGCCAATTCGCTACACGGCGGGAAAACCGGCCAACGCGCCACACAACCTGGAAGTCGTGCCCAGATCACGCCTCTCTCACATCGATTTGCCGCCAGAGACAGGGATACAGGATGTATTCCGTCACATTGCCAATGACGGCGCCCGAACCGACGCTATCGCTACAGAGATAGTCAATGCCTTCGAGCAAGGGAGAAAGGTGCTGTTACTCACCGAACGCACAGACCACCTTGAAGCGCTCCAAAAGGTGCTGTACGAACGGGTTACGACGCTGTTCGTGCTGCATGGGCGGATGTCTAAAAAGCAACGAGCCACCTTGATTGCCGAACTAGAGGCGCTACCGGCCGATGCCCCTCGTGTCCTTCTGGCCACCGGCAAGCTGGTAGGTGAAGGTTTTGACCATCCACCACTCGACACTCTTGTTCTGGCAATGCCGGTATCCTGGACAGGCACGCTTCAGCAGTATGCCGGCCGCTTGCATCGTGATCACGCCAACAAAACCAATGTGCGGATTATTGACTATATCGACGGCGGGCACCCAGCTTTACTGAGAATGTGGGAGAAGCGTCAGCGAGGTTACAAGGCGATGGGTTACCAAATAATGTTCGAGCCTGATGAATAACACCCGCGCTCATCGGCTCCCGGCGGCTTCTA
>CALMFQ010000360.1 GCA_937863215.1 uncultured Pseudomonadota bacterium | reverse complement strand
GCTGCTGGCGCGGGCTCACGATGCCGGCTGGGGAGTGAATCCGGCCGCGACCATCGCCATCGCCTATGCCTGGGCTTTGCCTGCCGCGCTGGCAGGACGGTCCGGACAATGGGCGCGGCAGCGGCTCTACGCCTATGTGCTGGCGTTACCGTGGCTTGCCGCCGCCGGCCAGCTGCTGACCGGTGGCGATGCCTTCGGCTGGGGCTTGCCGCTGGCCGGCGCTGCCGGCGGCTTGCTGGGATTGTCGGCCGGCAGCCTGATCATGCGCTCGCGCGCCGCCGGCATGCTGATCGGTGCGATATCCGCGTTGTGGGTATTGCTGTCCGGCTGGATCGACCTGCCTGCGCTGCTGGGCGGCTATTGCTATCCGCTGGCGGATCTGCTGGCCGGTGCCGCCTTGCCCGTGCTGGTGTGCGGCCTGTTGCTGGGACGCCTGCTGCCTGCCCGGCCCGGCAGCACGGCAGCACTGATGCTGCTGCTGGCCGGCGCGACCCTTGCCGGCACTCGCTGGCAGGCGCTGCATGCCGGCAGTGGCGGCGATTATCTGCTGCTGCTGTGCTGCGGCTGGCTGGGAATCCGGCTTGGCGCCAGCCGCAACGATGCGGCGCAGTCTGCCGGCGACGCGGCGGCACAGCCGTGGCGCCTGATGCTGGTCGGATGGGCAATGCTGGGCATGCTGTTGCTGCTGGCCGGCTATTTCGGCCGTATGCCCTACGATGCGCACCTGCTGTTGCAGCCATTGGCGCCACTGCGCTCCGCCGTGGTGTGGGGAATTCTGGCCTTTGCCATATGTGCGATGCCGGTATTGCTGCTGGACTGGTGCAACCGGCAACGCCAGCGTGCCGCAGCGCTGCTCGGGGCAATGCTCGCACAGCTGCTGGCGAGTGTGCTGCTGCTGTGGCTGGCGTTGCCGGCGCCGCGCTTTGGCCATTCCGCCATTGCCTGCCTGATGCTGATTTCCGGCCTGGTCTGGCTCGGCGTGGCGCTGGCCGGGCGCTCCCGGCTGGGCTGGTATCGCGATCCGGTGTGGCTGGCACTGGGGCTGGGCTGCGGCATGCTGCCGCTCGGTGCGCTGGTGTTGGCAACGCACGGCACTGCGCCGCAGACACTGCTGTTGATGCTGGTCGCCGTGACTGCCGCCAGCCTTGCCGCCATCTACGCCTGCCGCCGGATCGCTGCCGACCGGCGCTGGCTGGGGCAGGGGTTGCTGCTGGCCGGCGCTGCGCTGGCCGGCGGGGCGCTGGCGCTGCGGCTGGGTCTGGGGGGCTGGCAGGAATGGCAGAGCTGGCTGGTGGCGTTGCTGCGTACGCTGCTGAGCCCGTATTTCCAGCATTATGCCGAAGGCAGGGCGCTCGGCTTGCGTTTCGCCTTGCTCGGCCTGGGCTGGCAGCTGCTGCTGTTCATCTGGCAATGGCCGGCATGGTCGATGGTGGTGGCGCAGCACGAGCAGCGCCTGCAGGCACACAAACAGCGTCTGGCTAACCGGCAGGCCGCAGCACGCGGTGCGCCGGCTTGAACCCGCTGGTTCGCTCGTGGCCGCCGGCGGCTTGCCGAGGCAGGCTTACGGCTGCGTGAGCTTGTTCTGGTTGAGCAGTTCGCGGATGAAATTCGCCGGAATCGCATAGGTAATCCCGGATGGCGCAGTCAGCGCGCTTTCCTTGGTGGCCTTGACGAATACCGCATCGATGATGCCCAGCACCTTGCCGGTCTGCGGGTCGTACAGCGGGCTGCCGCTGTTGCCGGGGTAGGCGGTGGCGTCGAGCTGGATGATGTTGAACGGCTCGCGCAGGCGGCGCACCATTTTGACGTCGAGTTGCTGGCCGCGCAGCGCCGGCAATACGATCGGCCCGATCGACGACACCATGCCGCGATGCGTGACCATTTGCTGCAATGCCATGCCGATCGGGTAGCCGGTCATTGCCAGCGCCTGGCCTTCGACCAGCGTATCCGAATCGCCGAGCTGCACGGTGGGCAGCGGCTCGCCTTCCAGCCGCAACAGCGCGATGTCGTGGGTGGTATCGACCTGCGCAATCTTGGCATAGCGGAACTTCTTCACCGCGCCCTGCGCGATCATCACGCCGATCCGTTCCTGATTGGCAATATCCAGCAGCGGCGGGATCACATGCGCATTGGTGACGATATACAGCCCGTCGCCGACGGCGAAACCGCTGCCGCCAAGATTGACCGGCGGCGTGCGGGTCGGCAGCTCGGTGCCGACTGCCACCACCGACGGCTTGACCAGCGGCAGCGCCGGCACCAGATTGTTTGCCGGCACCGGATTGCCGGCCAGTACCAGCGCCGCGGCAGCGAGCGTTTGTTGGATGCGCATGATGTTCTCCCAGGGTTTGAATTCTCCAGGTTCTGTTGGCACGGGTTTCGCGGCGGTGAATCCTGTGCCAACAGAGCCTGACGCCGGCAGTATATCGCGTTGCCGAGGTGCCAAG
>CALMFQ010000359.1 GCA_937863215.1 uncultured Pseudomonadota bacterium | reverse complement strand
GCACAAACACTCCCCGCGCCAAACCGGAAAACCAATTAAGCAAATTCCAATCTTCAAATAAGATTGACTTATCCACCAATGGATGAGCCAAGAAAAACCTCCACCGGAAGCTTCCCCGGTGAAACCATAGCCAGCACAACAAATTGATTTAAATAACAAAAAACCCAGTCAAGCGATATGATGCAAAAATTTGACTTGCCAAACCAGCAAGCATTATCGCCTACGGGCAAAAACAGCCCACAAAGTTACCCACAGGCACTCCAGGCTGCGTGAACAACCGGAAAAACCATGCTCACCGGGAAACGACAAGAAGAGGGAAGAACTATCTGCGGACTGCCACATTGGCATACAACATCCGTTCCGATGCCAAGCGACAGCAAAAACACCTGCACCCGGCGCGTTGACACGCAGCCGGGTCTCAGGTCGACGAAAGGAACAAGGCAGGGATATTCCCTGCCCGGCAAGGGGAGCGTTTAGCGGACGATTCTCACGCCAGCCTCGATCGGCGCACCCGGCAAGCGTGACTGCAGCGGGGTAACCGACGCGGTCGCGTAAACCTGATGCTGATCGCGCACCGGGCGATCCGGCATTGCGGCAAGCCGATTGCGGTCGCGTACCAGCAACTGCGCGCACTCACCTGCCTGAGTCATCTGCTGCACAATCTTGAACGCCCATGCCGGCAATTGCGGATTGACGCGATAGTACATCCAGACGCCATCGCGACGCACTGACAGCAACTTGGACTGGCGCATTTTTGCCAAATGGCGCGACACCTTCGGCTGTGCACAATCTACGGCAAAGCACAGCTCGCACACCGATAGCTCCTCCTCCATCATCAGCAGTGCAAGCATTCTCCGTCTGGTTTCGTCGGACAACACATTGAAAAAATCACTATCGTGGATCATCGTCGTCTCTTCTTCGGTTATTGATAATTAAAATACTTGGATACAACGTCAAAAACTGATAACCAACGCACCGTCGCCGTCAAAATACGGCAGCTTGGGCGGGCGGGCAAAATTCAGGCGACGTGTCACCTTGCCCTCTTCCCCACGAAACACCAGTTCATGGGAGTCAAAATCGAATTCACCAACCCTGCCGTCACTCCAGGCGATGGCAAAGCGGCTGGACCAGTTGCGCACCGCGGAGATCGATTCAATCGAATCGAACATCCACTGGCTCAGGCCGGTTACCCCATTGTAAAAACGCAACGTCAGCTTGCGGCCATCATCAACCAGGCGCCGGAAAAAACCAATCGCTTCCTGCACTTCGGTCAACAAGCCATCGGCCACCGCGCGCGGATTTTCCGCCAGGTAGAACATCTCCCGCTTCAGCTCTTCGCTGAACGGATTGGCCAGCATGACCTGATATTCGTCGGCCTGGTGAAACCAGGCCGGCATGCCGGACAATTCCTGCTGGCGCGGCATATCCAGACCGGTGAAGCCGCCTATCATCACCACCGAACGCCCGGACTGTTCCACCCGGGCCATCCTGCTCTCCCCCACCGACCACGCATGATCGGCAATCGCCTGAATGTCAACATCACGCGTGGAATCCAGATTGCGCAGTGGAAACTCCGGCACCCACCCCAGCTCATACCGGCTGGTACTGTTCCCTTCCTGCCAGTTATAACGATTTAAACGCATGGTCCCGACCTTCGGTCAATAAGCAGCCACTCACCCACGACGCCAATCTATCGCTGCAATCCGCTGCCGGAGACCGGCACCACTACACCGTTCACTCCGCCCAACTCTCTGGAAGTCAGGGTTCGGCCCTTGCTCGTGCCGCTCGGTATCGATGCCTCTTGTTGCTGTTCGAAAACGAGACAAGTTGTACAAGCCTGCTCAGGCGCATTATTCAGCGCCGCGGTCTTGGCCGGAGACAAATCAGCCGTAACGACACGCACAGCAACGACCGGGCTGGCCGCCAGCACTGCAGGGGAATAACCGGACACATCGTAGACGCTCAGCAGGTTGGCGGCAATCATGCCAATGCCTGCACCTACGCTGGATAGATACAGCAATGCGTCGAACTTTTTCATCTTGTGCCCCCATCCCTCGCTACGGCTTGATGCGTTGCGCTTTTGAATAGTATTGCAACGCAATAAAGCACTAATCATGCCAGAATACTTTTCCCTTTAATTCCAATAACTTGCAAAACACATCCGACAAGCAGCCACCAGACATGTCGCGATTCTGCGACACATTGCGCCACATAAAAAAAATATCGTTTACATTCAACAAATTACAACTGTCTCTAAATTGCGACAGGCGGATATGCCTTTGTCGGCGCCTGCAGACAGTAGCCAGCACAAAGACCCGAGGGCAATTTCGCCATGAAGCCCGAGTAGCATGAGCCGGGGCACGGCGAAGGGAAATCAGGACAGCTGGCGGGAGTCGGGCTTGAAATGAGCCGGATCGAGCTGATTGCGCTCCAGCAATTTGTAGAAATCGGTACGGTTGCGCTTGGCCAGGCGCGCCGCCTGTGCGACGTTGCCAGCAGAAATCTTCAACAGCTGGATCAGGTAATCGCGTTCGAAGTTGCGCCGCGCCTCTTCGAATGACGTAGCCACCGCAGCTTCTTCGCCAAACAACAGCGACTGTACGGCAAGAGCAGAAATCACTGGCGACGCAGTCAGCGCAACCAGTTGTTCGACAAAGTTTTCCAACTGGCGGATATTGCCCGGCCAATTCAGGCCGACCAGAATCTCCATGGCGTCGTTGGCTATCGTGTTGACGTTCTTGCCATATTTTTGCGCCATCCGCTGCAGGAAATACTGTGCCAACAACGGAATATCCTCACGCCTGGCATCCAGCGCAGGCAATCGCAGCATGACCACATTCAGGCGGTAATACAGATCCTCGCGGAACTGCCCCTGGCGAATCAACTGCTGCAAATCGCGATGCGTTGCCGAAACGACGCGCACATCCACATCGACCCCCTGTACGGCCCCGACTGGCCGCACTTGGCGCTCCTGCAGGACGCGCAGCAATTTGACTTGCAGCGGCAACGGCATGTCGCCGATTTCATCGAGAAACAGGGTTCCGCCCGACGCAGCCTCGAACAACCCCTTCTTGTCACGCGCAGCTCCGGTAAAAGCGCCTTTGACATGGCCAAACAGCTCCGACTCAAGCAAACTCTCCGGAATCGCACCACAATTGATCGCTACGAAAGGCCCACCGGCACGCTTGCTGGCCCTGTGCACCGCACGCGCCAACAACTCCTTGCCGGTGCCGCTTTCCCCGGCGATCAGCAAACTCGCATCGCCTGCGGCAACCAACTGCGCACGCGCCAGCACTTCCTGTAACTGCGGATTACGCGTCAGAATCTCGGCCGTTGACGTTTGTTCAGCCGCGCCGGCCGTGTCGGCAGCAGAAATTTTCAGCGCAGCCTGCACCTCCTCCAGCAATTGCTTGCTGTCAAACGGTTTGGTCAGGTAGCCGAACACCCCGCGCCGGGTCGCTGCAACCGCATCGGGAATCGATCCATGCGCGGTAAGAATAATCACCGGCAGACCGGGGCGAGACTGGTGAATGGCGTCAAACAAGGCCATGCCATCCATCCCGTCCATGCGCAGATCGGTAATCACCAGATCGGGGCGGCTCAGATTCAGACGCGCCAAAGCCTCCGCGCCACTGGCGGCACAGTCGATCTGGTAACCGTTCGCCTGCAGCCGGATTTGCAACAATTTGAGCAGGTCAGGATCGTCGTCGACAATCAGGATTTTTCCCGTCATCAATGCCTCATTCTTTCACGCCGGTACAGACTGCCTTCCAGCGATTTCAGCCCATCCAGCTTGATCTGCAACTGCATCGCCCGGCTTTCCGCCGTATCGGCGCGCCGTTGTTCATCCTTGAGCTTCTGCAGCAATGCATCCCCGGCCTCTTCCTGGCGCTGCATCTCGGCCGCAGTCGATGTCAGCATGGAAGCCAGCGAGCG